>NVXP01000042.1 GCA_002733985.1 Fluviicola sp.
AAGGTAACACAAAGTGATATCAAGAAGTTATTGAATGCTGATGTCATCTTTTACAATGGCCTGCATTTAGAAGGGAAAATGGGAGAGATCTTGGAGCAAATGAGTCAGACAAAACCTGTAATTGCTATTTACAATGGTCTAACGACAAAACAATTGAGAGCTACCAGTGAATTTCAGGGAAATTATGATCCACACATTTGGTTCAGCGTTCAAATTTGGACAGATGTTGTAAAATACATTGGCAAAAACCTTGCTGAAATTGATGAAGACCATGCCTCTTTTTATCAAGCCAATACAGCGAAACATGTAGAAGAATTAACGTCATTACATTCATGGACTGCCGAGCAAATTAAAACGATCCCTAAAGAACAACGCGTGTTAATTACTGCACATGATGCGTTTGGTTACTTTGGAAGAGAATATGGTATGAAGGTTAAAGGATTGCAAGGTCTTTCAACTGCCGCTGAATACGGATTAAAAGATGTGACCAATCTGGTTAATTTCATTTCCGAAAATAAGATTAAAGCCGTGTTTGTTGAAAGCTCTGTATCTGACAGGTCTATAAAAGCAGTAATGGAAGGATGCAAACACAAAGGACATACCGTTAAAATTGGTGGAACTCTTTATTCTGATGCTATGGGAGCAGCAGATAAGCCCGAAGGAACGTACATTGGAATGGTAAAACACAATGTAACAACGATTGTTGAAGCTTTGAAATAGTGTGACAATATGGTAATTGTACTAAAAGCCATATCCTGAACACAAAAAACAACATTTATGAATATCCAAGTAGATAACCCCGTATTAGAAGTTCATGATCTTACAGTGAGCTACGATAAAAAGCCAGTGCTTTGGGATGTCGATTTCACCATTCCCTACGGAAATTTGGTGGGAATTATTGGTCCTAACGGTGCAGGAAAATCTACCTTGATAAAAGCCATTATGAACCTTGTTCCAAAAGGCAGTGGTTATGTAAAACTGTACAACGATAGTTTGGACAAGGTAAGGCACAAAGTCAGCTATGTTCCTCAACGAGAATCTGTTGATTGGGATTTCCCTGCAAGTGTTTTAGATGTTGTTTTAATGGGGAGGTATGGTAAACGTAGCCTTCTAAAACGATTATCAAAAAAGGACAAAGAAATCGCGTATGAAAGTCTGAAAAGAGTAAACATGCTCGATTTTGCGAACAGGCAAATATCTCAACTTTCTGGAGGTCAACAACAACGAACATTTTTGGCAAGAGCATTGGCTCAAGAGGCWGATCTTTACTTAATGGATGARCCATTTGCWGGAATTGATGCTGCTACAGAAAGATCYATTGTTGATCTTTTATTGGRRATGAGAAAAGAAGGTAAGACCATTATTGTRGTTCACCACGATTTACAATCTGCCATYGATTAYTTCGACTGGACACTCTTATTAAATACAMGRYTGGTSGCTTCAGGTCCAACCGAAMARGTATTTACTACAGAATTATTACAAGAAACGTATGGTGGTAAATTGACCTTACTATCSAARATWGGKGAYTTAATGAAAGAAAARCAATTCCCWKCTMGKGAGAAWRWATAATGTGGTTAWTTGAKCAAATAKTAGARTTYTTTTCTTTYCAAGATGTCAAYATTCGWTATGTGGCAYTRGGAACAGTAYTGCTYGGYGCMAGTTCGGCAWTAGTKGGCTGTTTTACATTYTTAAGAAARAAAGCRYTKRTTGGCGAYACTATTGCCCACTCYATYCTTCCWGGAATMTGTTTAAGCTTYATCATYTTYAAAACCAAAGATCCMTTRATGTTGTTRSTTGGWGCAATGATTTCYGGTTGGMTKTCYGTTTATGTCGTTGATTAYATTTCWGCMAAATCCAAAATWAAACCCGAYACMGCYATWGGACTTRYRYTATCYGTRTTTTTTGGTRTTGGWRTKCTYCTAYTSACWYACATTCAGCATTCGGGAAATGCATCTCAAGCAGGCTTGGATAAATTCTTGTTCGGAAAGGCAGCTTCATTGGTTCAAAATGATGTCATCACTTTTGGTATCGTCAGTGTGTTGTTGATCGGAACAATTATCCTCTTTTTCAAGCAATTTTCCTTGATCTCTTTTGACATCCATTTCGCTAAAACAATTGGCCTTCCTGTTAGAACCTATGAGATCATTCTTTCCACTATTACCGTTTTGGCTGTCGCTATTGGCATCCAAACTGTTGGTGTAGTCTTAATGGCGGCCATGCTAATTACACCTGCTGCTGCCGCAAGATTTTGGACAGATAAGTTAAAAGTAATGATCGTCATTGCAGCTGTTATTGGAGGGTTTTCTGGATTATTCGGAGCCTTTATTTCTTACACCGCACCTTCAATGCCAACCGGACCTTGGATCGTTGTGGTCTTATCATTTATTGCAATCGGTTCCATGTTGATTGCTCCTAAAAATGGTGCGATCTCAAAAATCAGAAAACAAAAGAGAAATCAACGAAAAATACTGGAAGACAACATCTTAAAACTCTTGTATAAATTCGGTGAAAAAGAGAATGATTTCTTTAAAAATCGCTCAATCGCAACACTGAAGAATTACAGAGAAATCCCCGAAAACAAATTTCTAAAAGGTTTACGCATCTTAAAGAGGAAAAACCTAGTGGCGCATGTAAACGATTTATGGGTATTGACTGAAGAAGGCAAAAAAGCGGGGATGAGAATTGTTAGAATCCATCGATTGTGGGAGCTCTATTTGACCACTTATTTACGCATTGCCCCTGATCATGTGCATGAAGATGCAGAAACGATCGAACACATTATTACACCAGAGATGGAATCGAAATTAGAGCATTTATTGGATTATCCTGAAAAGGATCCTCATCAGGTTGACATCCCTTACAAAAACAAAAAAAATAACAATGAGTGATTTTTGGATCATATTAACAGGTTGTTTGGCTGCAGTTTCTTGTGGCTTGTTGGGCTGTTTCCTTATTCTCCGACAAATGGCAATGATTGGGGATGCTATTTCTCACGCTGTATTGCCGGGAATTGTGATCGCTTTTTTGTTTTCTGGTTCCTTGGATTCTGTGCCTATGTTGATCGGCGCTTCCACGTTTGGGATTATTACGACTTACCTTATTGAAACCTTTAACAAAAAAGGAGGTTTGCAAAAAGATGCTTCCATCGGAATCACATTTACCTGGCTATTTGCTGTTGGCGTAATACTAATATCGCTTTACGCAGATGATGTGCACATCGACCAAGATTGTGTGTTGTTTGGAGAGATAGCCTATGTAGCTCTCGAACCCCTCACCTCTTTCTTTCCGGGGATAAGTGCACCAAGTACCGTTTGGGTTTTAGGAGCTGTGATGCTGCTAATTATTGCGATGATAATTATTGGTTACAAAGGATTGTTCTTAACCACGTTTGATCCATCATTTGCTGCTACAATTGGTGTTTCAACCGTTGTGTGGCACTATTTATTGATGAGTGCAGTTTCGGTTACTACAGTGGTTTCTTTCGAATCGGTAGGAGCAATTTTGGTGGTTGCCTTGTTAATTGCACCGGCTGCAACAGCTTATCTAATTACTGACAAATTGCCTAAAATGCTAGTGATTGCGGCCTTGGTTGGTGTTATTTCTTCTTTTGGCGGTTATTATTTGGCGGTTTGGCTCGATGCTTCTGTAGCTGCTGCGATTGCAACTGTACTTGGTATAGAGTTCACCCTCGCATTTCTTTTCTCTCCACAAAATGGGATAATTGTTAAACGATTCAGGGTTAAAACTAAACGCACTTAATCATAGTCATCTGATCAGTTCAACGCACTTTGGTTTATAGTTAAGGAATCTTTCCTAGTTCATTTTAACATAGCATATGCGTGCTTCGTTAATCCAATCGCCAGAATGTAGATATTACTATTCGTGAATTACTTGTTCTTATTAAAATTAGGTCGACCCCTATTCTACTTTCTACTAAATGACAACATCTCTACTAGCTTCCAATTCTTTGACTGACTGTTCCAAATCTGAAATTTGATCCATGTTTTCAGCTAACAGAAGAACACTAAAACTACCCGTCTTGCGCAAGAGATCACAATTGTATGGGAAAATCGATTGCTTTTTAACTCCATCAAAAATAGTGGACTCCAGTTGGCTCTCTAATTCAGCAAAGATACAAGGGCTTGTCTTGATTTTGATGAATTTCCAGACAGGAATTGGCATGATCAATTTTTCTATTTGTTCAACGATCATAATCGAATAAGAAGAACCATTAAATCGTGCATTATTTTCGACAGGATAAACACCTTCATCGGAAACGATATAATCAACGCCAATAACACCAACATAGCCTGTATCTCGCATTCTTTCTGCGATTTTCAATGAACACGCTATGATATGTTTTGAATCGGCATCTGAAATGATAAGTTCACTTATTGTTCCAACATGGATCATTCCCTCCTTACAGATTTGAGAGCGCATTCCAAGATGAGTAATATCGCCATCTCGTCCGATAATCCATTGATCATTTGGAGAAGATGAGACATTTAAAAAAGGTTCAATGAGGACAACCTTCTCGCTACAGTCGGCGATTTCCTTATAGATAGTCGCAAGGTCATTGCCATCCGTTTTGTACAAAGACATCCCAGACTCCCCAAGCGTACCACGAATAATTACCGTCTTATATCTCTTCAAATAACCATCCACAATGGTTTTCATCGCTGCGTAATTCTCATTTTCATCGGCTTGCATTTCAAATGAAACACCTTCGACAACAGGAATGTCTAACTCTTGACAAATGACTTTAAAAGATGCCTTGTCGTTGTATTTGATTGTTTCAGATTCTGGAGAACCAAAAAATTCGGCTCCTAAAATGCTTGCTGCTTCACTTTCTTTTTCACTTGAAAACCACGGGACGTAAACGGCGTCTCTTCCTGTTTTGCGAATTACTTCAATTATTGGTTCAGGATCATCAATGATTAGTTCAGAAAGCGTCATGTCTGTGTTCTCTGCTTCGTATGCCACGACGAAATCAGGACCAAGGCCAAGTGAACGTACCCAATTAAAATAATCAATATCCAATTTACCTCGCAATACGACCAAATCATTTGAGTTGGCGGCAGCAAGAGTTCTATCACATTTAGAGGCTACTGATGCATCTCGTTGTGGAAATTGCGGGAAATTATCAGCTGCATGAATCACTAATTCCAGATCACTATCTGATATACAATCTCTGAATAATTTATTTTTTGACATAAATATTGTTTTAAACTCTACTCCATAAAATCCATGCAAAGATGGCGGTGAGAACCAAGACATAGGCCGTAAGAACGTACACCCATTTTCCTGCTAGTTTAGGAGTTGGTAATGAAGACAAGTTCAAGGCTGTCAAACTCATCAATAAAATATAAAGTATAACTGAAAAAGTGTAGTGACTAAAAAAGGATTCAAATAGAAATCCAAAGGCTAATAGTATCGCATTATTATCAATCGATAAACCCATGTAGGTTTTTGAGTCGATAAGTCCGTAGATATTGAAATAACTTAACCGAATAGCACAGCCAGCAACAATAATAAAAGCACCGGGCATGTACCAAATGTTAAAGCCGCTATAACTTAAAAGTAAAATCGCTGGATACACACCAAAACTCACGATGTCTATCATGGAGTCCAGTTGACCTCCGAAATCTCCTTGCTCTTTTGTCCTGCCTTTCATTCGACGAGCAATGATCCCATCGAACCAATCAAATAAAACAGACCAAAGAATTGCAATTATGGAAGCTATAAAATAACCCTCGATGGCAAAATAGATAGCAAACATGGTGCATAACAATCCCACCAAAGAGCAGATGTTAGGCAAATCTTTGGCAAAACCAATCATACTAACTTGATCTGTAGTGCTCTTCTTCATTAATTCTTCTTATACATTACATCCATTAAAGCATCAATTAATTTAGAATTTTCTTCCGGTGTACGGCTGGCAATTCTAATATAACGATCTGCTTCAGGTTGTGTTTTTCCCTTGCTATCTTTTATGTAAATATTGTATTCAATAAAAAGTCTCTTTGTCACCTCAGGACCACTTAAAGCATCATCAGGCAATCGGCAGAAAATGTAGTTAGCATCTGGTTTAAATACGATCATACCAGGGATAGCATTAAGCTGATCATAGAAAACATCTCTATCCTTAATGACTATTTTGCAGCTATCTTCAAATTCTTGTTGATACTCAGGCAAGATGCGTAAGAACTCTTCAGCAAATCCATTTATATTCCAGATGTGAATCTCATTTCTTACAGAACTCGCAAACTCTAGATTTGCCGTTAATAGATATCCAATTCTAAGACCACAAATACCGTAGGCTTTACTCATACTTTTAAGTATTGCCATGTTCGGATATTTCTCAATTTCTTGTTCTAAACTGATCTCATCCTTATTTGCTGTAAAATCCAAAAACGATTCATCTACAATTAGCATGCAATCATGCTTCTCTAGTTTTTGGGAAAGTCGAATAAGATCGGCTTTAGGAACGTGTAAAGACGTAGGATTATTAGGCGTTACAACCACAGCCATATCCGCTCCGGTTTTAATCGCTTCCGCTGCAAACTTATCTACGTCCAATTGGAACGACGGGAATTCTAAAGGGAATTCAACTACATTATCTATTGGCGCCGCATTCACATACTCGTTAAAAGATGGAACTGGAACGATAATCTTTTTTGCTAAATGCCCTGACAGGATTTTAATAATTTCAGCTGCACCATTACCAACAACAATTCTATCTATTGGTTGATCTATTAAGTTGGCTATCAGTTCTGCAAGAGCATTTTGAGCCATTGGATAATTCAGTACAATGTCTTCAATATTTTCTTTAAGATGCGCGAATACATTTTTTGGTGGGAAGTAAAGATTATACAAATAAGCGTGATCGGTGAAATCATGACGATAATAACCACCATGCTGTTTGGAGATGTAATCGTATTTCTCTTCTTGTGTTTTATATTTGAATTCTGTCATATTAATCTTGTTATCTAAGTAGAATTCATCCGAATTATGAATTCCCTTAATGCCATATCCTAATGTTATTGGTTGTGGGTTTTGTTTTGAACCTTAGCTCGTCGCTAATTGAGCCCCTCTAGTATTAAGTCCTTTAGGGAATTGCTTCAACTTTTCAAGGTTCTTTCCAATACTAATTTTAGAAAGTAGAGGCTTCTTGACAGCCAATGCAAATAATTTTTCTGCTTCTTTTAAATCTTCGATCGTATCTACCTCGTACCAATATTTATTATCAAAATCTACCGATTTTAGAGAGATACGGTTATCTGCAACCAATTCGCCAATTACAGTTTCATAATAACCATTCACATTATTAGCTTCAATATGAATGTCAAGTCTTTTTACAATTGCTTTCCATGATTGAAGCGAAAAGCTGTAAATATTCACTGTTTTATATTTTACTTCTTCAACATTAATTGGAGTTGTATTTTTATGGAAGCCTTTAACTTGATGAGACGCATCAACTGTTACTGTTGTTCCATTCATCCAAGGAAGAAGGCTTGAAGTCGCCATATGATCTGGATAAACCATGTTATCAAGAAGAGTAACATCAAAAATAAGGTCAGCTTCAAATAAAACAAATGGTTCGTTTATGATTTTACGAGCCATCCATAAGGAGTATATATTGTTGGTTGTTCTGTACAATGGACTATAGACAAATTCAATTGTCAGGTCTCCTGAAATCTTTGCAAGAAAATCCTTAATGCAGTTTTCTTGATATCCAGTAACAACAACAAGTCGCTTGAACCCTTGTTTCTTCAAGTTAATGACCAATCTTTCAAGAATAGATTGCTCGTTCACAAGTGTAAGACATTTGGGCGAATTAGAAGTTATTGGCATTAGCCGGCTACCAGTTCCCGCAGCAAGAAGCAATGCCGTCGTTATTCGATTACTATCGTGTGTTTGATCATCCATAAATTAATTCGTTATGATACAATTGAATGAAAAGAGAAGACACAATATCTGACTATTCCACTGTTACAATTGTCTATAAATAAAAAAGAATTTCACAAAACTAGACTACTTACTTTTTACTGCAGAACGCAGGAGTATGTCTATTTCGGCGTGCAAAGGTACACATAAAAGTGAGATCACGTGCATTGAACATTTATGAGTAAATATTGGAGTTGCATTGAGTTCGAAAAAGACTCTACACCATTGGGGAATCGAGGTTTTTGATGCTTTAGTTTTGAAGGTAAACACCTGCTTTAAAATGTCACTCCTTCCCTGTTTTCGATACAGGACAAAAGAAAAGCATTGCATTTGAAGGGCAATTCATTGCCATAGTCCATGTAGGACAATTGTTCATTTAGCACTTTTATGATAATAACATGTTATAGTAACTATACAGCTAACTTCTCTTTGGAAGAATCAATGTTCTTTATTAAACGAGATCGCATCATTTAGTAGGTTTCGGATAGTTATTATATCGTATGGTTTACTAATTATCGTATCTATTCGTTTTTCAATCTGTTCTTCGGAATCGATCATGTCTGCCCATCCCGACACAATGCTTATTTTCATTTTACCGGGGTATTTTTCATGTACAATTTCCACCAATTTCCAGCCATTCATTACTGGCATTCCGATATCCGTAATTAGAAGATCATATTTATTTGCTTCTAGGTACCCAAGGGCGTCTTTGCCATTTTTAGCTACGTCTCCTCTATGTCCCAATATTTTAATGATTTCTATTATCGTATTTCTTTGACTTACATCATCCTCGACCCACAGTACTCTCGTATAATTTACGTCAGTTGATACTGGTGTATTTTGATTTTCCATGTTCATTCCGGTTTATTCAATGGTAAAGCCATTATTATTGTGGTCCCTATGCCTAATTCAGTTCTTTCGACCCATATCCTACCGCCGTGCTCTTTTAGTACGCTATAAGCCCCGCTCATTCCTAAACCTCTACCAGCGTCATATCCCTTAGTGGTAAAAAAGGGTTGAAAAATTCTCTTCTTGGTCCCTTCATCCATTCCTTTACCAGTATCAGAAACAGCGATATTAATGCAATCATTATCCAAATATGTTCTAATATTAATCTCTCCACCGTTGGGCATTGCCTCGATGCAATTTTTTAAAACATTTAGGAAAACTGCTGATATTTCGCCTTCAACACCGAGTGCTTTCGGTAGAACATTAAATTCTCGTTGAACACTTATTGATCGTCCTTCTTTTTCTACTTCATCCTTCCATAAATGCTGTGAACTGGATATTATTTTTTCTATGAGTAAATTAATATCTAAATCTGAATACTGTTGTTTGTTCTGATTCGCCCCTCCGAAACGCTGAACAATTTTAGCTCTCTGTGCTGCGTCAGCTACAATTTGGGTCATGTTATCTAAATACCGTTTTACATTTTCATCCAAATTAGGTTGTAGTGTGGCTAACATAATATTTCCTGAAATCGATTGAAGTGAATTATTGATATCATGCGCAATTGCCGAGGTCATTTCCCCAATTACATTAATTCGTTGGTTCTCAATAACTGCCTTTTCAGCTAGCTTGCGATCAGTAATGTCAAAATTGGTCCCAGTATATCCTATTAGGTCACCACCTGAGTTAAAAAGCTTCGTAGCTGTTCCTTCCACCCAAGTTATTTCATCTTTTTTGTTAATCATTCGATGTTCACTGCTCCACTCCATCTTTTCATTAACAGCTTCATACCAACTCTTGATTATTTCGCTTCTGTCATTGGGATGAACTACATTTACCCAACTTCTCCCTAGAACATCGTTCTCTATCTGCCCAGTTATCTCCAACCACTTTTTATTCACATACGTATAGTCACCATTGACATCAGTTCTATATATTGCAATAGGTGATTGCTCTGTAAGGGCCTTAATTTTATATTCACTTTTCTCCGCGTTTTCTTTAGAAATCGTTAACTCCTTATTTGTTTGTGTAAGAGTATCGTTTAACATTTCCAATTCTTCTTTTTTCCGTTGAAGTAGAACTTCGGCCTGTTTTCTCAACGTAATATCATGAACGGCACCAACAAGAAAGGTACACTGCCCCTCAGTGTTGTATATAGGAGAGACACTTACGTCTCCAGTTAGTTTCCCTGTTGGGTAATCAGAAACTTCTTCCCATCGAATGGTTTTATTTTCTGCAATTGCTTTAGAATAGAATTCTAATACCATTGAAAGTGAAGGTTCAGGAATCACATCATTAACGAGTTGACCGATAATGCTTTCTATGCTCAGCCCCGTAGCTCGAACGAATTCATGATTAACCGAAACAAATCGGTAATTATTTTGAGGTTCAACAGCTAATTTGAAAATAATATTCCCTACAGTATTATAGATTGTTGATATATCTTGTTCATTTTCTTCCGCTCTTTCCTTTGCGATTTTTAATTCATTTTCGACTTGTATCCTCTTGCTTATATCATTAGAAATAATCAGAAGTCCATCAGAGATTGGTTGAACTTTTAACTCAAACCAATCTTTTGAACCATCGGGGTAGGTAAATTCATTCACAACGCTTTTTGTAGTTCTTTCCAACATGCACTCCTCTAGCACCTTGAACATTTCAGTACTCTCAATTCCTGGATGTTTTTCCATCATTGTATACCCTAGCAGTTCTTCTCTTGATGATTTTGAATGATTTATTGCGACCTCATTTAAGTAAGAATATTTCCAGTTGAAATCAATAATTTGAATTCCGTTTATTAGATTGTCAAGAATATTTTTCAGTTTGATTTCCATGCCATAGCAGATTGCGAGCTCTTATTACTTATATATCAGAACCTTATCGCGCTAACTGTTTTGTCGCGTTCAATGACTTCTATACAACGTAATATTTCCTTCTAGTAGTAGTTAAGATATTCTTAATCGAAAAGACCTTAGCTTTCAGGAAAGTACGGTTTTTTTCCCCCTAAGACGAATTTCAATCTAGTATTTATCCCAAATAAATAAGATGAATTTATCCAGCTCAAAATAATTCGAATAAAGAATGAACTAAAAAAGAATGACCAGTAATCTTACTTTTTTAAGTAATTGAGACCATAACCGGTGTCGGATATTTTCGTGCACCTTTTGTCGCCAACAATGCATTTTACGTATACAGGCACTACCTAAACCCTTGTCCGTAAAGAGCAAAAGACTTTCCAAATGATTGAGTTTTTGAATAAACCACCAGGTAAATGATTAGCTGTAGAAAACGAACATCGAGAAAAAATGATCAAGTGTGGGTTGTTCCTTATTCGGGCGAAGGATATTAAATTTTGGCAGAAAAAATAGTGCCTTGTTTAACTAAATATTAGGTCAATATTCTATCAAATATTCTCTGGGGAATTTTATTCTCCAAACCTTTCGCCTTCATTTGTTCTATATAGATAGTATAGACCTTTTTTGCATCTTCGATGTTCTTAATTCCCCAATAGGCATCACCGATGTTAATATATGCAACGGTGCGATCAGGGTATTCTTCAAGTAGCGCTTCCAATAAATAGATTGCCTCTCTATATAATTCAGCTTGTTCAAGCCAATAAGCAATATCATTGTAATCAGATATGTTGTCTGTGCTTATTGCAATGTTATCGAGCAGAAAATTTAAAACAATTTCACTCGATAGGACTTTTAATTTTTCTTTGTTATTTCTGGCTGTTTTGATTTCATCGTAGTACGTACTAATTTCTGGTTCTTTCTCTTCTTGAAAACCGTTGAAATCATAAATCTCTACATCCTCTTTTGAATTGGCTAAATACATTCCATTGTATTCATCTATTTTGACAGGACTTGTTAGCCCCCTATATAACAGACGTATACCATTTCGATTAGATATCCTTATGTATGTCCCATTTAGGATGAAATTGAATTCAGGGTGTTTTACAAAAGAGTGTATTGTTGTTTGATAACTATTGCCTAATTGTTCTTCAAAAAGGAGTTGAAATGATTCATCACCGCAGTTGAGCGATACATTGCTTAGTGTATCTATCCTTAATTCCCTTACTAAACCTTCAGCGTTGGATTTAAGACATAAATAGTTGTTCTTGTCCTCATCTTCGAGTAAAGAAACGTTTAAGTTCTGAATATCACATGAGGTCTTTAGCTCATAATTTAATTCGCTTGATACGATTTTTTGCAGAGAACTGCTTTTAATATCCTTGCAGCCAGTAAGAACAACTAAAGTTAGAACGAAGAATAGGTTCAATATGGAATTCATATTAATTAGAACTTAGCTTTCATCTTATCATATCTTCCCTTCATGTCTGTTCCTCTTCTGTTTACTCCGTAATCATCCAATATGATTGTTTCATAAGCAGCATGATCCGTACCCCAATCATTCGGATTTTTAGACACCTTGCTTTTGTGCTTAGTGCTATCCGCTTCTGCAGTATTAAAATCTAAAACTTCCTTGTCTTTCTTTACGAAGAAATTATCCAAGGCCTTTCCGAAGTCATTTTTAACGTAACCCGGTCTATTGATATGGTGATCTAATGCTGTTGCTTTTCCAAGCTTCGAATTCAAAAAGTCCTTTAATGAGTAAGAATAACCTTTTGGTTTTATCGGTAAAACTTTGTTTTTTAGCCTATCAATAAAATCTTTTACTTGTTTCGCCTGGAAATCTTTGTCTAGAGATGCTTTAGCAATTGGTTCTAAAGGCCCACATTTCAGTTTTTTCTTGAATTCAGATTTTTTAAACCCTTCTCTAATTTTTGTTTTCAGAGCTGAACCAGTTATTTTGGTCGCAGCAGAATCGGAAGGATCCTTGTAGTACATCGTATTACTTTCTACAGTCCATCCACAATCTTCAAATAACTCTTTATATTTTTCTGGATGATCAGCTTTGAATTCTTGTACTTGAATTGGAAATTCACCTTTTCCTGTAGGATTTACCGTTTTTTGCATAGCTCCAACGGTTAAAAGTTCACTGTCATATGATTGTACAGAATCTAGTTTCCCTTCATTTTCTGACATTCCAACTAGAATGTCTTTTTCTTCTTGCGTGACTTTATTCTCGCTAATTAGATCATCCCAATACTCGTAATTCGCTAATTTAAATTTCCCCCAATATACTGGTCCATAAACGCTACCATATCTTGTACATTGGAATTGCTTGTCAAAGTCTTCTTTACCACAATCACATCCTTTTTTAACTTCAAGCCAAGCATCGCCATCATTTAAAAATAAGTTGGTCACTTTACTATCGTCTGATTCACCAGCATAACCTTTGTAAACTACATATTCAGATTTGAAATCACACATGGAGTTCTCACTGTGGACATCCACCAATAAATAAAGGAGTGCTTTTTTGCTTTCAGTACCTTCCAGTCCATCCTTCCATTCCTTAATTTTATCATCCTCTTTGGGTTCCAATTTCACTTTGGCAATCGCCCAGTTCTCAAAATCATCCTTGTTTGTGGCATCTTTGTCTTCGTCAAAATCACCAACTACCGCAGTTATTTTAACAACATCCTTGTCGTCCTGCTGCACAGTAATTGGACCATCCTTTTCTCCAAATGCCTTTTCTTTACCTTGGCGTATGTTCATCAGAACAGTTTCTTCTTCCAAGTGCAAAGTTTCTACAATAATGTAGACCTCTTTGCCCATTGTAGTAGCATCCAGCTTTTTATAGCTTACTTCTGTTCCCTTTTCTCCTTTGGTGGTCACTTTTACAATCTCACCAATTTGTAAATATTTCGACGTCTTAGTTCGCTTTACATCTGCAACTCCTACTCCATGTATTTGTGCAATTTTCCCTAAGCTTTCTCCGCTTTTAGTAACGTGATCAACAACCGCTTCTTCCTCAGAATCAATTAAAACTTCTTTTTCTTCGCGTGTAGCAAAGTAAGCTTTGATTACTTCTTGTTGTAAAACTTGTAATGGTGAACAAGACGTTTTTACACTTGGATCTTCTACTAATGTAACAGTGGGCATAATTTAATAGTGTTGAGCAATTTGGGTTAATTTTCTTTATGTATACCCACCTCTTCACGTCAAAAAGCACTAAAGGGCGGGGTTCATTAATCATTTATAATTGGCACTAAAATCGCCTTTGTTCAAATGTAAATGATGGTGATGATGTGACATATGTGTAGATTTCTTTAAAATAAAAGCTTTTTCATCTATCGTAATATTAAAACTTAAAAAGCTATTCCAACCAAACTTCACTAATGCATCTATTAATTTTTCTTGTCTTACGATATCTAATTCATCAGGATCAGTATCTATATGCAGTGAAGATATTTTCTTATCTTTTCTTAAATACCGCAAATCTCCAGCAATACCATTGTAATGTGTAACACTTGGTGCACCAGTACCGTCTTTAGAAGTAAAACCATTGAACGTTACATCATCATATCCATTTTCAGCCAGCGCGCCTAAAAAGCAAGCATAACTTTCTGGATTCATGTATTCTCTTGTCGTATTATCCTTTAAGTATATTTCTACTCCATCTTTATTGTATGAAATCGGTAACTTCACTTTTACTAGAGGTGTTTTACCTTCGTCATATTGGTACCATCTCGTTTTTCCTCCAGCAATTACTTTTTTCCAACCAGTTTTTTCTGTTTTCGAACATTTTTTCCATTTGTCAGCCTCAATAACATCAAACACTCCTAAATCATGTTCTTTGTCATCTTTATCATGGTACACATAGCTCACCTTTTTCGTGTTCTTTAAATCCAATTCAGTGATTTCTCCTGTGTGATAAATATGTATTGTTTCAGATTGCTTTACTGTAAACCATGCTCCGTCTTCATTTAAGAAATGATTTGCGATAACACTGTCATCTGTTGCACCCTTGAACCCTTTGTACAACAAGTACGCCGATTTAAAATCAGAAAGCGAATTTTCGCTATGTACATCAATCAATAAATAAAGCGATGCCTTTTTCGTTCCAGCACACTCTAAGCCATCTTTCCACTCTTTATTCTTAGTTGCATCTTTTGGGGATAATTTTATTTTTACGATTGCCCAATCAATGAAGTCATCTTTATTCGTGATTTCTTCCTCTTCACAGTAATCACCGATGGTAGCAGTTAGTTTGGTTTCATCTTTGTCATCTTGCTGTACAGTAACTAGCCCGTCCTTTTTGGCCAAGACATCTTCTTCACCCTGCTTTATGTTTATGAGAACCTTTTCTCCTTGAAGATGCAGGGTTTCAACAACAATGTACACCGTGCTCCCCATGCTCGCTTCATCAACTTTTTTAAAGGTGACTTCTATGCCTTTTTTCTCTTTTTTGGTGACCTCGACAATTTCACCAACTTGCAAGTATTTAGTAGTTTTCGTGCGTTTTACATCTTTCGATTTTACACCGTGTTCTTTCGCTATCTTCCCTAAGGTTTGCCCTTTTTTAGTGGTATGCTCAACAACAGTAGTTTCATACGTTACTTTTTCTTTGCGTGCAGCGAAATAGGCCTTGCTCACTTCTTGTTGCAAAGTTCTCAGCGGCGCACAAGACGCTTTTACGCTTGGGTCTTCTACTAATTGAACTGTTGGCATAATTTATTAATGGTTTGAAATGACAGTTGATTTTCTATTTGAGTTCACGGTTAGAGACAGCATTACTCAATCATGATGTTGAGCAACAACGGTTAATTTCTCTTTTTGGATATCACTCGTTATCGTGAGGTCTTTTAAAATATCATTTTCTAAATGCTCACCTTTGTAGATAAAGTCATTCTTTTTGTCACTCAAATCTATATTAACGGTTTTCCCAGAAATGTTCTCACTTTTAATAACGAGATAAACATCTGTTCCAATTTTAAGTTCTCGAATCTTGTTTCCATCCGCATCTTCGTAGTATGTTTCATTAATCCTTGGACTAGTGTTTTCATACACTTCAAGCGGTTGGTGTGGGATATCATCAGTTGGTTCAATATAGCTTACATTCCATGATTTGATTAGCTCAACTCCATAATTTTGTATTGCCGGCGAAATCGTCACTGTCGTTTGCAGTGGAATTCCGCTCTCCGAATTCATGGATTCATTATAGTAGGTAACAAGCGCATCATCGAATTCATACGTTTTTGTTGGAGGGTAATCGAATCCTTCATCGTAGAAACAGATTTTTCCTTCTTCCATGTTATCTGCCTTTCGCACGTCAGTACCTCCACTTCCTTTGGTCATCCATCGCAAGATCATATCAGTATCATCCCTCGTTGCAAAGCAAACAGTAATGTGCCCTCCTAAGACCTCTGTATCCATCTCTCCATTGGACTCAACTCGTCTAACATATCGCATATCAGTCGATAGAAGTTCTATTTCCTGTTTCAATACAAATAACTTTGCTAGTATCATTCTTTATTTTTCTTTATGAATATGGCAGTTGTTGAAATTCGACTATTATATACTTGATCTGTTGGTACTAGTGGCCAAATTATTCCAAATTCGAAGGTTGTTTAATTGATAAACTAAATGTAGTAAAATTTAAGCTCTTTAAAAAGTTTGCACCGTTTTATAGGTGCAGGCCCTTCATTCTTACGGGAAAAGCAGCCCTCTAGCCATTGTAACCAGGGTTACTCCCAGAAGAAAAGGCACTCATAAGAGCATCTTTCACCTTGTGCTTAGAGTCATCAAATAAATCGGTATGACTAAGACCATGAGATGTCATTGCTAAATAAGGGATACTACCTGGTTTAATTTCTAAGTCATCATTCGCAAGGTCATCCGCTGTAATTAAATCTTCATTGTATTCCTCAATCAATTCAAGGTAAACGCCTAAATTTCTTCTAGCTTCTTTTAATTGCGTATCCAAGTCACCTGTTATAATGTACTCAGCCCAATCGATACCATTAATTATACCTGCCAAATCATCAGGGTTAATAAACTGGCTAATCATCCGCATTAAGATCTCTTTTAATGAGTTCTTATCATTTCTGATCATAGCATCCTCTACCCCTGTGGCAAATCTTTCAAAATTAGCTTTCTTCCCTCTTTCATCATAAATATCCAAGTCAGTAATATCAAAATCTTCAATTGGAAATTTACCATTAACTTGTTTCTCAGGTGACCGTGAAGTATCGTCTATTTTAGATAGAAGTCCATTCCCTTCATCGGTAAAAACATTATCCAAAAAGTTCAATAAAAAGCTATCAGACTCGTCTGTGGTAATGTTAATTATCCTATTTATTTCTGGCATTACCGTAGCCAGATCCAAGTCTTCTAGAAACTCTGATCGACCATATCCTCCATCTCTATCTGTTAGTCCAGCATTGAACACAGTTATTCTTCCAATAATATACGCATGTATGTCATTGATAATGGACAAAAATTCTTGTTTTTCTGGTGAAACGATTGTTCTGTCCCCCATAAATGCGACATTCTTTTGAACAACATCCATTAGTATTTCAGCCTGAACTAAAATATCTCTCATTGCTGTCCAAAGCGCAGGTCCTTCCGTATGATTATTAATAGAGAAATCCGTTAAATTATCAAAAGGCTCCATATCTATGGCCTTGATCGCTTCGATAGCTCCATCCAATCGATCTTTTTCAATGAAATTACCAATTAAGTGCTCAAGGTTATGGAGTGTGAAATCTGCAACAAAACGCTGTGTAATATCATAGTCATTGTGAACATTTATGATCTTACAATCTGCATGTAGCTTATCAAGGTTCAGTTGATGTTGTTCTTGAAAAAATGGAGTCGATAAATAGGTGATACTTTTGATTTTCCAAAATTTAGGAAAGTCTCCACTCTTAGCGATGATATCTGTAAACTGATTAATTACATTTCCTCCGTGCGAGTGCCCAATCAAGTGAAGGTGAACTTCTTTATTTTTCCAATTGCTATACACTCTTAATAGAACATCCAGTAATCGTTCTGCCCCTTTAGTACGTTCATCAGTGTTATTATCTCCAGACCAACTGAAAAATTCCTCTTGAACGTGTAAATCTAAAAATTGAGGCTTCAGGTCTTTGACCTTTTTCCATAAGTTGTCAGCACCTATCCAATAATCTTTATTTGCTTGATGTTTTAAACCAGAAGTATTTACTGGATCTGTAGTACCTGCTACGAATTGAACAATATCTTTGGGCGGTTTAATTACAGCTTTTACTGTCTGAGTTGTTCCGTCTTCAAATTCTAATCTAAATTTATTTGCCATTAATTTACGTTTGAGAGAATTGACCAATTACTGTTAATTCTATTTTTTCAAGATCACTTTTAATAATATAGTTTTCTAACTTGTCGTTTTCTAAGACCTCGCCTTTGTATTTGAAATCATGACTTTTATCTTCTAGGTGAATAGTGATTTTATCATCAATTCTGTTCTTTGTTTCTATAACCAAGAAGATCTTGTCTCCAGTTTCATACTCTTCTATTTTATTTCCAGCTGAATCTGTTAAGTAATAGTTGACAAGTTTCTTTTCTAAAACCTCTTCTGCTTGATGTGGTTCTTCCTCGGTTGGTACAACATAACTTACGTTCCATGGTTTGATTATCTCAACTCCGTAATCCTGTATCCCTGGGGAGATCGTCATAACCGTTTGCAACTGATCATTACTGTCAGCATCAAAAACCTCTACATAATCAACGAGAAACGCATCATTGAAATCATATGTTTTTGTTGGAGGGTAATCGAATCCATCTTGATAAAAGCAGACTTTTCCTTTTTCCATTTTATCGAGCTCTTCCAAAGATTCGTCTTCACTGTCTTTGGTCATCCAGCGCAAAATCATATCGGTGTCCGTCCTTGTTGCAAAGCAAACAGTAATTAGACCACCTTGAACTTCCGTTGTCGTTTTTCCATTAGGTGCAACTTCTCTTGAGTAGGTCATATCCATCCATAGAAGTTCAATTTCCTGGTTTATCACGAATAATTTGGACTGTATCATTTCTTATTTATCTTTTCGATGTAGCGTAGTAATTGCACCCCGATGATTATTTACTTGATCTGTTGAATTTAGTGGTCAAATCTTTCAAACTATGAGTGTTTCATATTCGACAAACGAAATATAGGTAATCTAAATTCCAATTTCAAGTTTATCCCCTGATTTAAGCAAAATGAAATACTCAAAAATTGACTCGGGAGAAATGGAATTACCTTCAAAAAAGGATCGAATCGCCCAATTTTCTAGTTAGAATCGAACTTTCACGACTTACCTGTTTTTCAAATAGGCTCAAAATCCATGTAATTGTTTGTTTATCTCATTCGAGTGATTCTTTGAAGGAGATCAAAAAAACATATCGGAAATTTATTTTTCCTGAATTCTAAACCGATGAAGATCCGCTCACTCAAAATTAATTGGAGATGAGATCTTTTCGATCAACACTTGGATCAAAATAGGCCCATTTCTACTCCTTACGAATACATCCTATTATAGGCCCCGTCTGGTTTAGCACTATTGCTTCACCTTAATACCATGATTCAGTTTTAATCTATCCTCCAGGAAACTATTTTTACCTATAAGGATTTCGATATTTCAATTCTTTGTAATTTGCCTACCTTAACTATATAACTGCTATCAGATGAAAAAAAATCTATTATTATTTGGAATTTCGCTGCCTTTGCTTTTCATGGCACTTTTTGAAAACACATGTTACGGACAGCATGAAATGATTAACATTCTAAAAAAGGCGGATGTCTTGGATGGAGCAAAACCACAACCATTCTTTAAAATCCCTGAATTAGAAGCCAAAGATGGCCTGCTCGAAGTACATCTTTACGTCGGAGAAAAAGTCTATAATTTTAATGGTGACTCCATAAAAATGAGGACATACACCTATGAACACCTCGGTGAAACGTACTCAGGGAATACTGGCCCAAATGGAGTTATTGGACCTTGGGCTCCAACATTTAGAATAGGTAAAAATGACCGCCTGACAGTCATTATACACAATGAATTACCAGATTCTTCTGAGCGCAACTACCTCTGCTCTATTAAAAAGGAATTCACGAAGAAGATGAACTCGGAATCGTTGAGCAAGAAATTTAAATTAATCATTCAAGATGCATCTATCGTAAAAGTTGGGACAGATACTCCTGACACCTTAATTAAAATAGGAAATTTGGAAGGAGCGTACATTGAAACAATTGTGAAAGATTCTAGCTGGATCATTCATGGTAGAGTACCTTGCCCATGCCCTCCCGGAAAGAAAGGAAGCTGCACAAAAGTGTACATCGATTACCCCGTCTTTTTGGAGTACAACTATGGTACGAAGACAAATGCTTTGAGGATTTATCAAGACATGACTCACGATGATGGCGATGAGCATGATCACAATATACCACACGGTTTTAGTCGAACAAATCTTCACATGCATGGATTTCATGTCAGTCCATTTCAAGACGACATTTTCAGAAATGTTGATCCTACGTATTCAAGTTACTACACATATGACCTAGAGGATCACACTTCAGGAACAATGTGGTATCACCCTCACATTCATGGGTCGACTTCGATTCAAGTTGCGAGCGGAATGTCTGGTGCTGTTATTATCAAAGACGAGTTTGGACCGGAAGATGAAGCCTTAAAACAAGCATCCTTGCCTGCACATGAGCGTTTGATGATCTTTAATCAGATTAGATACGACACAATCATTGGTGAAACACCTGATTTTAATACCTTGGAGCGAAGTGGTGATCCAAAAGGAACAACAATAAATGGAGTGGCCGTTCCAAAAATGATCATGCGTCCTGGAGAAGTCCAACGATGGAGGTTGGTACACAGTGGCTTTCGATCAACCCTTGGTTTACAGTTTCCTGAAGAAGCAACCGTTTATCAAATCGCGGTAGATGGAATCCTATTTGAGAAGCCACGTTTGATTGAAACCTTACACATGGCTCCAGGTAATCGAAGTGACATTTTGATTCAATTTCCAGCTGGTTTTAAGTCGAAAGGACTAGCGGTGGAATCAATTGATTACTTACCGATGTGCGAATATTTTGAGACCGACCCACTATGTCTTGCAGACCCTGCAAACAGTAAACAGGAGGACATCATGCAAATTATTGTTGCTGGCAAACCGATGAATATGGAAATGCCAGACAGCACTACGATCCTGCCAGATAACAATCATGAAACGATCACGTATGATGAGTTGGTGAACCAGGACAGACCAAGACTTACTCAATTCTATGTTGGGAATAATGAAGATTCAACTGCAACAGTTTTCACGGTTAATGGAGAAGCATATGACGGATCCAAAATTCCTGATGTTCTTGTGGTAGGAGATGCCGAACAATGGAAGATTACTTCAGGGAATGCTGGTCACCCATATCACATTCACGTGAATCCTTTTCAGATTCGCATCTTTGGTGGAAAGAAAGTCGATCCTCCAATGTGGAAGGATGTCGTATATGTTGACCCTACTCATCCAGCGATTATCTATGCACGATATGTGAAGTACTGGGGAGATTTCGTTCTTCACTGCCATATTTTAGCGCATGAAGATGAAGGAATGATGCAACGTGTTCGAATCGTTCGACCAAAAGGCGAACCAAACGATTAGAAAAAAGTAGATTCAATAAAAAAGCCCTAATCCGAATGTTATTGGATTAGGGCTTTTTATTTATGAGAAGGTAAACGATTAATATTTCCCTCTAAAATGCTTTCACCTTGCTTTGTGAGAATCCGAAATTCACACCTGCCATGGCAATCATGTTGTTCACATTACTGAAATCTTTTCCGAATGTTGCTGTGAGGTAGAATTTATCCGATAATTGGTAACTTCCAATTGCCGCCAACCGATTATCCACTGTAGTGCTAGTTGAGACTAAGTCAAATCGTTGCAAATATTCAAAGGAAGCAGAAAACTTACCGATGTCATAATTAGCTCGAGCCCCGATGTCAACCAAGTTTGAATTGTTCGTATATCCAGCGAAGCGATTATTTCCAATGTATCTTCCCAAAACAGTTACGTAAAAATCATTCCCTTTTGGTCTCCAATTCAATGAAGCCCAAATTCCCCAACGACTTGATTGTAAATCGTTGTAAGAATTCGTTGCTGAACTACCGGCTGTTGCTCCAGCTAAATCAACTGTAAATATTGGCTTGAGAATCAAGTCTGCGTATTCTTTGCGAGCGGCTTCTACGGCATCCAATGACGAATTATCGTCAATATCAGCTAATAGGTTAATCAATACTGTCTTCAATGAATCCAATTTTGCTATTTGCTTCTTTCCATATGTACGAAACAATCTAGTACGAGCGCCAAATGAAACATAACCTACGCTATCAGCTACAACATGAGCGGCAGAGATGGCGAAATTCTGAATCAATTCCCCATGTTTCTTGTACATGTCTTCAGCACTCAAATTTGCATGATTCACTAACCAGTAAGGTGCTACTTCCATCGCTCCACCCGACCCCGAGAACAATCCCAAAACGCTCGTTCCAAACCCTTGAGGCGTCGTTGGTCGTTCTATAGCTGAAGGCGTTTGATCCAATAAGATAAAACCAGGAGAAGCAGGAGTCTGCATTGACTCAAACGAAAGGTCGTTTTGAGCAAAAGCCATGGTATTCATAAGTAATACTAGCAGAACAGAGGTAACCCGAACGATGTAGCTTCCTATAAATGATGCAATTCCATCGGTTGGAGCATCTCCATTGTCTGTCTTAGAAAACAGTACTTTGTGATTTTCGTTTACAATTCTTGTTGAGATAATGCATTTGTTCGTTGATTGATTTACATCCAAAACATTAGTTCTAAAGTCCAAAACTTTGTCTTTAAGGACACTTGCTTTCCCTAGAGAAGTTTGTGTGGACAGATCTCCTTTTGCGAGATACGTGTCACCGTCTTTTACTTTTGAGCCCCCGATTTGCCCATTTCCGATGGTAATCGTTAAGTAGATTTGAGAGTCTGGTGAACTAACCACAATCTCGCGGGGATTTGGTGCTAAATCAAATTTCGTAATTTCCATTTCAGAGTTGTTTAGTGATGTTAAGTTTAAATGTAGTTGCATAATAGCAAGTATCCGCTACAATTGCAACGGGTATAATTACCCAATTTCAGTTGGCGGATATGGCGATCATCCTAAAGTGTTGTTTTACAACCGCTAACACACTGAAATCGTTGAAGATCTTCATCAACTTACCTGGATTTAGTATAATCCACTCGTTACGGACGATTTCGCAATCAGTATTTGAGCACCTTGCAAATTGAGTATCAATCAACGCAACTGTAGAGGATCGGATTGGCTACTTTGGGAGGAACTTCCTTGGCTTATGAAACTGGAGATTTCGGATCTTCTTTTGCCAAATGTTATCTGATATCTTCCAATTGCTTTATGCCTATTCTGGATAGTCCAGGAAGCGACCAAAGTATTTTCTTGTATTGCTTCTTAGCAACTTTATTAATTTCATTGATCTTAGTTATATTCGTAAAAAAACTCTCCTTTTTAATGAATAAATTCTACTTCACTCTTCTTCTTTTTTCTCTAATTTTCAATGCTTCAGCCCAAGATTCAACAAAGGTTCGAAAATTGAAAGTGTTGCCCGTTCCAGCCTTTGGATTTGCCCCAGAAACAAGGTACTATGTTGGCGCAGTTTGCCTTTTCACAATTAATCCTTTCCAAGATACATTGACACGAACATCGACGGCAAAAGTTGAGTTCAATTATACTTGGAACAGGCAGATCATCCTTGAAGGCGAACTCGATTATTTTTTCAAAGAAGAGAAATGGTTTTTAGGTAGTAACATACACTACTCAAAGTATCCTGATCAGTATTTTGGGATTGGAGCACGAACGTTAGATTCAGATGGTGTACTATTTCAAAGTAATCGACTAAAATTGGATGTTGAGCTCAGTAAACAAGTCCTTCCAAAAACGTTTCTAGGTGGAGGAATTCGCTATTTCAACTATAGCAATATTGGAACGCTCTCAGATACTGTTGCTTTACATGATGAATTGACTAATTTTTCTGACATCGAAATAAAGGCAGACTTTTTCAAAGACGATCGTGATCGCATTTTAACGCCAACTACAGGATCTTTTTGCAAATTAACAGTTGGAGTCAATTATGCAAATACCGTCTACTTACACCTATTAGCTGACGCAAGAAAGTACTACTCTTTTGGTAAGAAGAAGAACAATGTTGTTGCAGCGCGTTTCCTTCAAACCTCGATAATTGGTGATGCTCCTTTTTACGATTTAGCTATTCTTGGTGGTGATCGAATTGCTCGGGGTTATTTCTATGGACGATTTCGAGATCAACATTTGAGTACTTTGCAGGCTGAGTATAGATCTCCTTATCTGTGGAGGTTTGGATTGGCTGCTTTTGGAGGTACTTCATTGGTTTATGGAACGGGGAATTTTGGTTCGGAAAGTGTGAAACCAAATGTTGGTGTAGGATTAAGATTCTTGGTTGATAAGAATGATCGTACTAACTTGAGATTTGATTATGCGATTGGAAGAGATGGTCAAAGTGGTTTTTATGTTAGTTTTGGGGAGAGTTTTTGAATCGGTCAATCCAGATATAAACGTCAAACATTCTGTTAGATTTCAATAATGGCAAAGCAAAAAAACACCTCCAACAAAAAGCTTCACTCCAAACTTATGGGGCAAAAGAAAAGCAAGAAGCAGCAAGAAAAGGACGCGAACAAAATCCGTCTACGTGAAATGAACAAACGTGCGAATTTGGGGAATCCTAAACCTGAAGAGAATTCTTCTTCTTAAATTATCCTTTAGGGACGTTCCAGCCCATATTAAGAGCCAACTTCGATAAAATTCTCTTCGTACCAAAGTTCCACAGTCTCAATTGTGAGGGATGCGTCTTCATCAATTTCTCTTTGGGGTATTAGCTTGATTGAAAATTCTTCATTCGACCAATTTGAATCTTGAGATGCATGAATAAAAGCTTCTGTGACGTCCAATCTTTCATACAAGCCATCACCTTCAACTCCGACTGATGGAGTTGTACTGTTTTCCAATCCATAAAGTGCCAATCCTCCTAAGTGATTCTTTAAATTGGATTTTTCACTTGATTTTTCTTCATTCAGAATAACATCAATAATTGGAAAGGCATAATTCCCCTTAATTTTCTCTAAACGAAGTGATAATCGAAAAGAAGATTCATCATCAGTCTTTGAAAGGTTTTGAAGAATAGAGGCCGTTTTACTGTCTTGGACAAACTGCATTTTAATTACGCTTCCTAATTCTCCCAGTTTAAAGGATTCATTAGCAACTGCTATTCGTTTTGATTTATTGGTACCCAAGTTTATGTTTTCCATTTTATCTACTCATTTTTTTAATTCAGTATTCAATCGATTAGGTCCCCACATTGATTCCAACAAATGTTCCTGAAATAATCAAGGCCAACCCAATTACGGTCCATGCATATCCTGGTATTCGACTTTCATGAGGAACTCGATAACGCTCAATTAATACAATCATAGTCACTAAAAGCATGAGCATAGTACTGTGATGCGCTAACATCAATGCCGCCATAACAACCCAACACATGCGAAGACAAGCAACGCCAATAATTATACCATAAAGTACACAATCTTTGACCAGTCTCCAGCCAGAAATCCGAATGGGTCTGGTAAATTCACAGCGAACCATTATTACTTGCCGAGTGGGCAGCCAGCTCATAACTGCAGCAATGATAAACACAATTCCAGCTGCAATACCTTGTGAGAAGACCGAACGAGACCCAAACAATAAATCTAGACCAACGGGCAACATTAAAAACAGGAGTCCGATTATTGACCAGACAAGTGCATAACCAAAAAGAAATAATAGAATACTTATCTCCCTATCTGTCCGACGAACAGAAAATGCAGTATGCTTAATCGCACTTTGAAGAAGCGGAAACATCATCGCTATTACCATAACAACCCACGGAAACACGCTATTGATCAATCGTTCTTGGATACTTTCAAATACTGATGGCTGTTTAAGAATTCCAGATGAAAGATCCTCCCCATTGACAGAATCAATAGGGAGGCAAGTTATTAGACTGGAAACACTTTCACCAATGATCGCAGTAAACAATGAATTCCAGATTAATAAAATCCATACAAACCCACAAAAGAACCAGACCCACCACTCAGGATGCACCGCAAAGTAAACACGGATTCGGTGGAGCAAGTTTGATACTTTTAATGATGGTTCAATAGAATTACTCTTTAAACTCATTCAGAATACAAACTGATTTTACCTACTGAAACTTCAACACCTTCGTCCATTTCACGGTCTGGTCTAATTTCGACATCGAGTTTACTTTCATCCCAGTTCGGTTGGCTTTGAAGCTCCTCAATCAATTTTGTAACCTCTACAATTTCAGTAAGTCCACTACCTGAATGATGCTCATCAGCTACAGAAGCTCCTTCAAGACCGAAAAACGCAATTGTCCCCGCAAGGTGTGATTGCACTTGACCATTCCCATCTGGGGTATTAATGTAAATTGAATGTATTGGTGCTACACCTTTTCCTTTAATGTTTTCGAAATGAAGCATCTTTTTAGTAGACTGGGTAAGGCCTTCACTCACTACTTTACGCGTGAGATTCTTGCGGCTTGAACCGGATGAAGCCAATTGAAGAGAAACCTTTGAGTTTTTCCCGTCTAACTTATGTCCAGAATCAGTCGCGCCGACAACCTCAAGTGGCATAGTAGCGAGATCTGCGTTCTCCATAATTTCTTCTGAAGATCTAGCAGGGACTTCACTTGGCACCCCTTCGTATGTGTATCCTGAAAGCACAGTTCTTGTATCAAGTACTTGAGAACTGTTCATTGTAACTGGGTTCTTGTCTTTATCGTGAAAATTGAAATCCAAATTCAACCAATTAGGACTCGTTGGATTTGTTCTACGACCTTGATTGAGCCAAACTTGCCATAATCGATCAATGTTTGAATGATGTAACCAAAAAATAGGATCCAATGCTGCGGTGTTCGGATCTCCCATTGCACCTCCAATATCCATGTGAATGTGGTTGTGTGGTAAATTCTCTAGTCCACCACTCTGACCTCCTCCATGATTGAAACGAGTAACTCTTCCTCCATAACCATTTGTCGTTCCAGTTGTTGTGAAAATTGGAATTTCAAGTGCAATCAAACTAACAGTTGACCGCTGAACAGAATCCCGGCGATTAGGCATCCAAAGTGGATTTGTAGCGTTCGCTGGTGAAGTGAAGGCTGGCGGGATATTTAGTGCGTCAGGATTTGCGGTATCACTATAGTTCCAGAATGGTAATGACCAGCCTGCAGGACCTCCTAGATCAACAATCGTTTGTGCAACAATCTGCTCAAAGTACGCGAGATACATTCGATGCCAAGGAATAAAATACCAAGTTTGGTGTTGACATTGTTTCCAAAATGGCGTAACACCTGATGTTGGAAATGGTCTGTATTGCCTCCAATACTGATTTGTGTCTGGGTTTCTACTCAAACCATGAATTGCTCCTTGATATGCCCAGCTTGTTGGATCATCTGTAGGTCGAGTTTTCATCTCTGTAACAGCTTTCGAATACCATTCTAAGGTAGTGTCATCAACAGGTAGACCATAGACGCTTTTACGTTCTTTCATAATAGTGGTTCTTTTAGCAACGATGGGTAGATCCATCGCTTAGTTGAACACAAAGTAATCATTTATAACCTATATATCAGCACTTTAACTCTAATCTACTACTAAAAAAAACAATCATACACTTAGATTACATTTAGCCACGGATTATTTCACAAAAGTGAATACATTTAGCTCCCATAATGCGAATGGAATACATTCATGAGTTTCCATCTTCCTATTCAAACCACATCTTTGAACGATTATTTCCTTGATTCTCGAATTCAAGACGCCCCCGTATTTGTACCTGTTTTACACAATTCGAACAATTTCATCAGTTCATTTTAAATATTTAGCTGTAATTTCATCTAGATCACAAATCACTGTACTCATGGAAATATGGAAAATTGCCCTTATTGTTATTGGTGCTCTTGCACTATTAATAGCGGCATACTTAATTATCAAAACCTTCGTTCGGGAAGTGAAAAAGGTACGGCATTTAAATCTTCATCGTCGTGGACTTACAGAAATGCCTGCGGTTCCTTTTATTTTAACTGACACAATTGCCGCTGTTGTTAAACTAGGACTTCGAGCGCAGGAGAACAAAATGGCAAAAGAGGGGCTTAATCACATGTACACAATTGATGGTCAAACTCGATCAGCTTATACATTTATGTACGACACAGCAGAAGTTGATACAAGTAGAGAGGAGCGAGATGCGCTTGTACATCGTTTATCAAATACCCACGAATCAGTTTTCTTATCACAAACTGTTCTCAGTAAAAGTCTAGAACACGCATCATCTGTAGCCGAAACAACCAGTTTGAGTTTCAATGAAACCTTCTTGGATGATCCGAAGCAATTCGCAATAAGTTGGACTAATTTTGGTGGACTACGAACGAATTCACTGCACAATTTGGACACCTATGCTTCCATACTTACGGATCCTGATGCTGCATCTGAACAGTTTTGGCCAATGATCGCGAATCATGGTCTTGCTTACAACCTGCTCTTCCTTCAAAAAGTAAAAGAATCTCATATTCCGGACATTAAGGATCTTTTCGAAAATGTTTGGGAGGAAATCTCCCCAGTTCATGAGAGCAAAAACCTCTATGCTATAGACTTAATGATTTTCGCAAAATGGGACGCGTCAAAAGTGAAGAATTTTGATCGATGGACTCCTGGGAGCTACATCTTACTGGAACAAAATCCAACAACGAAGAAACTTACACCAATCGCAGTTCACGTATCGGCGACGAATAAATTAAACGCTCAAGTTTTTACACGAAAAAACTCAACGGATTCAGCATGGATTTTTGCCTTGATGGCAGCTCGAACTTCCGTTACAGTTTATGGAATTTGGATCGGGCATGTGTATCACTGGCACATCGTCTCTGCTCCTATGCAAATGACACTGTTCAATGAAGTAAAAGAATCACATCCACTCAGAAAATTGCTCGATCCACAATCGAAATCACTGATTGGTTTTGATGCCGCTCTACTCCTATTATGGAAAACAATTGGTCCGCCAACATCATTTAGTTCTCCTGAACTGTTCTTGGAGCTGAGCAACGAGTTCGCGACAAATCGAAATTTTTTCGAAGATGATCCAAAAGTGGCCCTAAAGAAATTGGGCTTGGAAGAAAGTGATTTCACCGTATCAAAACCTTGGGATCAATACCCAATTATTGGAGATCTACTCAGTATTTGGGAAATGTCAGAAACCTTCGCTACGAAGTTTGTTGATGAGACTTATACTACACCTAAAGAGATACTTGATGATACTCAGTTACAGAATTGGATGAAGCAATCGGCAAGCCCTACTCAAGGAAATGTTCGTGGTCTTCCGGTAATGGACAGTCCAGATAACTTGAAAAAGGTACTGTCCAGCTTGATTAATCGAGTTGCAGCACATGGGAACTCTCGTCAATTGAATTCTTTGAGTGATGCTCTCTGCTTCCTAGCAAATTATCCACCTTGCTTACAAGATTCCAGAATCCCAGCGCCAACAGAAACGATCGATCAGACGCGTCTACTTAATTACCTTCCGAATACGGGTACAATAGGCGAAATGATGACCTTCTACTTTATATTCACCTATTCTGCACCATATAATCCTCTGATTCCATTATTTGGCGTCAATGAAGATCTATACTTTGATGATCCCAACGACCCTAGAAATGCCGCGCTTATAGAATTCAGAGAGTCCATCAGGGACTTTATTGAAAACTACGACCCTGTAGCTCCATTGGTTCATCAATGGCCAGCAAGCATCGAAACGTAATTTATCTCTTAAGAGGGAATATTTATCACTCTTTTGGCAAGGAGCTTTATTTAGCGGGTACTTTTCTGATGCTTCATTGTATCAACTGTTTTCTCAAATGAATTTGCGCTTTTGCTCAGAACCCAAGAATCGTATTCTTCCTTTTCCAATACACGAACAATCATTTTCATTGAATAATGACCCGTTCCACAAATTTTATTGCACATCAGCATGTACTCAAAATGTGCATCGCTTTCCTTGCGTCGCATCTCTTCTGTTGTGATTGCTGGAGTGTACTTAAAACGAGTGATCATTCCAGGGACAGTATTCATTTGAGCTCTGAAATGAGGGAAGTACGCTGAATGAATAACATCTTTGGAACGAAAATTAAATTCATACTCTTGATCAATGCACAAGACCAGGGTGTCTGTTAGAATGAAATCGTCCAATGCAGCGACATCAATTTTATCATCATGCCGTTTTTTCATTTGCTTCAGTAAGCGTTGTAATCGTTCTTTTCTATTTAGTTCACCATTTATATCATCATGATCTTTTGGAAATTGTTTATACTCGAATGAATCCTGTTTTTCTTGTAATTCATTAATCCCGTTTTCTCCATATTCAATCTCAAAAAGCGAAGCCTCAATTGCCTCGGTAGTCATGATTGCCAAAGGATTGATCTCAGTGGTCAGTTTATAATCAAATTCCCCTAGAGTATTATCGTTTCCTGAATAACGTACTGTCCATTTGAACTGCTCTGCGAAGAGTTCAATTTGAGTAGCGCTGTTTTCTTTACTTCCTACAACTTTACCCCAAGTAATATTATTTTTAGTCGGACCTTCCATACAAGAAACAAGAACCAGAATTCCCATAAGGAAATAGATGATTTTCATATTGTAATCTATTGTACAATTAACTTCTTAGTCAATCTTCGTCCATTTTCATCACAGAACTGCACAAAGTAAATTCCATTTGCAAAGCTTGAAACGTCGATTTTTCCAGTGTTCAACATTCCCTTTCGAACCTCACTTCCCATTGAATTAGTAATTGAATACTTGAGTGAAGCTCCACTTGGAATACTGATCATGACATAATCATTTGTTGGATTCGGATACATAGAAACGACTAAGTTGACTACTGGGTTTTCAGTTGCTAGTGGTAAATCATACGTCCAAAATTCATATTCAGCGCGTTCAGGATTGAGCATTGTAGCATTGGTATTGTTTGCTCTGATGTAAAACTTCGTTGGATTTCCACTCATAACCCAAGGGAACGCAGCCGTATAATTTCCATCTCCAGAAACTAAATCTCCATTTGTACCATCATCAAGCATTGGAACCGAGACGAACTTTGAATTGTAAGGACTAATCGTCGCCATTAATTCAACAGAATTCGCATTGGAAACTTGTGCAGTAACATAGTTCTCCCCAAACGTACCTTGCTGCGTCAAAACAATAGGATCACCAACAACTGGAGCTGCAGCACTTATTGAAGGAAGAGATTCTAAATAAGGCTTACGAAGGTCAACACTCGAGATAATTCCTCCCGCTGAAAAGATAAACGGGATCACCAATTCATTGTCTACATTGCTGTAATATTGTGCCATCCCGAACAGCTTGTTAGGGTCAGCACTAGCTGCAGTAGCTCCCAAAACTTGAAGATTGTCGACAAAGCTTTCAATTTCTGTTGCATTTAAACTTTCGTTGATCACCGTTCTTAAGTGGGCAGAATATATTTTTCCATAATGAGAGTTAGGGTCCGAAGTAAGCGCAAGAGAAAGTGGAGTTGATAAAGAATTATAGCCGTTGTATGGATCATATTCATACAACTCCGTAGTATTTGCATTCATTCCAAGAAGAGCTCCCAAAAAACTTTCCGACACATCCCAAGGAATCATTTGAAACAATCCGTCCTCAGTTTTGTATAAATAATAGTTGTGTTGAAACAATCCGTTGTACGTATCCAAGTTTAGAATCGCTTGATTAACAGCAAATGCCCAAAGCACACGATCAATATTGAGTACAGTATCTAGATTAGCTGGATCGTTGTTCAAAACGTCCATGAGATTTACGAGTTCATCCCAGCCAGAATCCGATTTTAGTCCATAGTGATTGTAATACAATGTAGAATCTGAGCCGAGCCATTTGAGATCAGAATTCCCCGTCGGTCCACCTTGACCGAATTGCTGGATTGGATCACATTTAAACAGTACTCCATCGTTTTCACCGAAATGTTTCGTTAAGAATTGACGATCGATCGCTTCCGTATTCACATATAACCCAAGATAATCGCCTTGAACGTTCAATTGCATTAAGCTCGCTTGAGGTGATGGCAAATAACGTCTGTAAATATCATATGCCGTAATTTCTTTCACAAAAGTCGGATCGAATACTGCATTCGCTAATTTCACTTTGTTATATCCCAACAATGTTTGTCCAGAAATGGAATCATTAAAATCAAGATTGTACGGAACTTTTGGATTCCCTTGATCACTTGGTATCGAATACGTTGAATTTCCTTTATAACGAACCATAACATTTGCATAGAATTGCCCTCCATCCAATTGCACGGTTGCTGGAAGTCGAAGTCCAAGCTCATTTATCCAATTATCGTGTAGTATACTATCATATGCAGGATCGTAAAATGTGATATTCATTGATCGCAGGATATTATAGTCCATCAGCCCGCCAGGTGCATCGTATAATGTTTGGGGATCGTATAAAGTTTGAGCTTTGCTAGAATGAACAAAGCATACAAAAAGTAGGATTGTTAGTGATTTCATTACCCGAAAGGTACGAAAGATGCCGAGAATCATAAAATATGGACTTAATCTGCGCTACGCACAAAATAAGATTCCAACAGTTTGAAATTCCTAACATAGAGATAGGCTGGGTCTAGGTGCAAATTTTGTATTTTTAGAAATCTTAAATAACTCATATGAAAAAAGTTCTCGTTTTAGCAGGTGCATTTGTTTCATTTTTCTCAATGGCACAAACGGATGTTGTTCTTCACTTCCCACCGAAAGTAGGTGGAAATGATTTGGTTCAAAACACCATAGTTCAAAGCTTAGGAGGCGTTGATATGTCAATTGACTATTTCAATTATTATATCTCAAACGTTCATATTATTCATGATGGCGGACAAGATTTGAACCTTTCAGATACGGTCTTCATTGTGAAAATTGAGGATCACACTTTGGACTTAGGCATGCTAGATGTCACAAACATCGAATCAATTGATTTTGGTGTGGGAGTTCCCCAGTCTGTAAATCATGCTGATATTTCGCAGTACACTGAAGACAATCCATTAAGCTGGCAAAGTCCTTCGATGCACTGGGGCTGGTCATCTGGTTATAAATTACTACTTGTAAACGGATTTGGAGACAGTAACAATGATGGTACCCCAGATGAGTTGATGCAAATTCATTCACTTGGAGATGCGAACTACAAATATGTTTCAATGGCTGTTATCCCAACAGTTTCGGCAACGAATATTACAATTGTGATTAACTGCAATTTGGATGAATGGTTATTTGGTGTAGATCCAGGAAGCGTTGGAGTTCATCATAGTACAACTGGTGTAAATGCATCCGTTATGAATAATGTTGACAACCGTCCGGTATTTACTTTACCAGGAAATGCTAGCCTTGACAATTCTTTGGAAGCAAGTGGAACAGTTACTTACGCAATCAATGGTGAGAGCATTTCTTTTAATTGGAAAGATGTTCAAAATGTTGATAATTTCCGTTTAATTGATTTAACAGGAAAAGAGATTGACGCGGGAAAAGCTTCAGAATTCACAGGTACACACAGCAGTGAAGTGATGACTTCAGGATCATATTTCTTCTACCTCCTTGATTCAAATGGTTCTATCATTAAACACATTCAGGTAATTCGATAAATGCAAATTCGATTTTTACTCATACTAGGGGGAATCGTTTCGGTTTCCCTTTTTTTGACCGAATGTAAATCATCAGACGGAGCAATTTCTCCATTCCCAACAATTTCTCATCCAACAGATAACCAAAGTTCTGAAGCCAAAATTGAGCTTGGTCGTAAATTATTCTTTGACACTCGATTGTCGAAAGGAGATGAAATCGCATGCGTGAGTTGTCACCGGCCAGACTTTGCATTCACGGATCGTATTCCATTATCCCAAGGAGTTGAAGGACGGCAAACAGAACGGAACTCCCCTAGTCTACTCAATGCAGGATTCTTACCTACGGTAATGTTCGATGCACATTTGGAAACATTGGAACGACAAGTGATTGTTCCCATTCAAGAGCATACTGAAATGGACATGGACATGAAGACGCTTTTGGAGAAGTTGAGAGGGATTCCTGAATATGCTCAAGCAGCTCAAGATATTTTCGGGAGAAAATTTGACGCGTGGGTACTCACTCGATCGATTTCGGCATTTGAACGAAGCCTCATCTCCCTTGATTCAAAATTTGATCAGTATTATTACAAAAAAGATCCAAATGCATTAAGCGCATCTGAAGAACGCGGTTGGAAGTTGTTCTCAGAGAAACTGTACTGCACAGAATGTCATGCGCCTCCAATGTTTACAAACTACGAAGCCCTGAACAATGGTCTTTACTCTGATTTCGGGAAAGACAAAGGTCGATTCCGAATTAATAACGACTCAACGGATATTGGGAAATTCAAAGTACCCTCTCTTCGGAATATTGACATGACCTATCCGTATATGCATGATGGGAGTAAGAATACATTGGAAGAAGTTCTTTCGCACTATTCAAAAGGGGGTAATCCACATAAAAACAAGGACGAACGCATTGTACCATTTACAATCTCCGAGGATGATCAAAATGACCTGATTCACTTTTTTCAAGCACTAACGGACACTTCTTATCTCAACGGTTTTCAATAATTAACCTCGTTTTTGCTTCTTGTGATACGTTTTATCCCCACGAGTCTGTGCTTTCTTGTATTTCTGCTTGATATCACGTTTGTAAGTTCCTCCAAGATTAACCTTCTTGTTTTTCGCTTTTTTCTCGTGTGTACCAGGACCTGAAATATTGTTCTTTAAGTTACGGTTGTAATCTTTAATTTGCTCCTCCTCAGGTTTTTCTTCAGTCAAAAGTTCTCTAGAAACTTCAACTTCTACTGGGAAATCGAGTACTGGAATTTTGTAATCCATCAACTCCTCAATTGCCTCTTTCCAAGCCATTTCTTTCTCCGTAGAAAACAAGATTGTTCTCCCGATTTCCTCTGCACGACCAGTACGCCCGATTCTGTGCATATAGTTTTCGGGGAAATTTGGCGTGTCAAAATTGATAACGTGCGAGATCTTGTCTAAATCCAATCCACGTGCCATGATGTCCGTAGCAACTAATATTCTATTTTGACCAGAATCAAAATCTTCGATCGATCGGATTCTATAATTCTGTGTTTTGTTCGAGTGAATAATTCCAACTTGATCAGCAAAATCTCCAATAATCTCAGCGTGAATTCTATCCGCCATTCGCTTGTGAGCAGCAAAGACAAGAACTTTCGTGAACTTATCAGTATTCTTTAGCAGGTGCTTGAGTAAATTTACTTTTGTAAAGAAATTCTCTACGTTGTAGCATTCCTGTTGAATATTCTCGAGCGGAGTTCCACTTACGGCAATCGAAATTTTGGTCGGTGCAATGAAAAAATCATCAATCAATTCATCTACGTGATCCGTCATCGTTGCAGAGAACATAATATTCTGTCTGCGCTGAGGAAGAAGTTCAAGGATATTCATCAATTGTGGACGAAACCCAAGATCAAGCATGACATCGACTTCATCAATGACCAATTTCTTAACTCCCTTAACCGAAAGTGACTGTTCGAGGATCAAATCGTAAATTCGACCTGGCGTAGCAACAATAATGTCGGCACCTTCAGACAGCTTCAAACGATGTGTTTTGATGTTCACTCCACCGTAAATCCCAAGAGTTCGAATTGACATGTATTCCGTCAACCGTTCGATCTCATTGACCACTTGGATTACTAACTCACGTGTTGGCACTAAAATCACAGCCCGCGGATTCTTTTGAGCAGAATACTTCATCTCCTCCAAAATAGGAAGAGAATATGCGAGCGTCTTACCTGTACCGGTTTGAGCAATCCCAAGTACGTCTTTACCAGAAAGCACAACGTTGAACGCTTGCTCCTGAATGGGTGTTGGAGATACAAAGCCAATATCGCTAATTGCGTTACGAAGTTGCTTCTTTAAATGGAATTGATCAAAGGATGACATGACACTATTTTCCACAAAGGTAAATTAATCAATTGTATATTGACCGTGTGACAGAAATGAATTTTTTGAGATCAAATTAAGGGATGACATCAAAATAGACCCAATGTCCGTATTCACGCATAAACTTACCGCGTTGGTGCATTATTTGCTTCTTCGAATTTTCGATATAATGTGCTTTAAACTCAACAATTCCTTCAGCATCTTCTTCACCTCCATCTGTTACCTTAACTATTTCTAGCTTCAGCCATTTAACAGATTTGGCCCAAAGAACAAGGTTTGGAAGCAGCTCCAAAGGTTTCGTTTGCGAGTGGTGACTCTCCATGAGGTAATCTCCAATTGCCATAGTGAAAGCAACATAACGCGAGCGCATTAAATCTTCGGCAGTTTTAGCATTTGTGATGTTCTGGTGTGGTTTTGCACAGCACTCGGTATATTTTTCGGGACGTCCACATGGACAAGTTTGATCTTTCTTCACGTGATTTTATTAGGTAGCGGTCTAAATTTACAAGAAATCAATTGACTTCACTTGAGAAGTCGAGGTAAATAGTTTAGTTTTGATGGAAATCGCTAATAATGAACACTTTTTACCGCATTCTTTTCCTCATTTTCATCTCTACTACGGTTCTCCTTTCTTGTAATAAGGACAAAACTTTAGCGGAATGTGGGCTGGAACATTGCACTCCTGGAGCCGTTAGCTATGAAAATGATATCAAACCCTTGATTCAACAATCTTGCGCAACGAATTTAGGCGCAGGGACAGGTTGTCATGATGCATGGATTTTTGACTATGATAATATTAAGACGAGTGTTGATGGTGGAATCTTTTGGAGTGTAATAGAAAGTGGTTATATGCCCAAGATGCCGAATTCATTTGGAATTGTTGGTTTGACACAAGAGGAATATGAGATGTTTGAGTGCTGGATTTGTGATGGGGCTCCAGAAAATTAGAAAAGCCACCTGAGGTTCAGATGGCTTTTGATGGTATTCGGATTTATTTTCAGAACAACTTTCTAAAATTTGTATTTCACAGAAAATGTCGTCACGTGATTGTTTCGATTCGCTGTTAAATATATTGGTCGACCATCCGTTGCAATGTAACTTGTTAAATATGAATTTGGTGCTTGATCATGAAATAATCGATATTCTATTGAAAGTGAAAATGATTTTGAAATTTCTAACCCTAGAGAAACGGGAAGTTCAAATCTCATATCATAAACAGATCGACCATCACGCTCAATTAACCAATCTCCAGTCAAGGGTAATTTGAAGTGAGGTCGGATTTTTAATGTAACATTTGATATATGAAAATCGAACGTTGGTCGAAGATTGAATCGAAATCGATTTGTAGCGTCAAAATCCTTAGTCTGAAATTGCACCCCAGTATTTGTAGATAAACTATCTGCGAATGATATACTTTCAGCTTCATAGAATACCCCAGCTAATAGAGCTATTCTGAACTTTGTTTCATTAATTCGAATGTATTGAAGAACATTGTTTCGTGCATTCCCTATCGTCTTTTTCTCCTTTTCGGATAGAACGCTGTCAACTTTACAAACGTCATTGCAAAATGATAATGCCTTAGTAGCCTCGTTATACTTAATGCCTTCCTTCAGTTTCCAATAATTATGGGTTATGACCTTGTCTTTATTTTTAAAGCGTTTCCAGTGACTAATTATCAACCCTCCACCCGATTCATACCGCTGATTCACTCCCATGAATTGGTTTCCTGTTCGCGCCATAAAAACATACCATTCAAGAAGTAACGGTTTTTTTTCTAGAGGAATAAAACGATCATAGGAAACCTTTAGGCTTGATAGATTCTCTTGAAGCTTACCGTCTTTAATTTGAATATTCAGCTCCGCGAGCGAGTTTCGTATATCGTCAGCAGCTGCATAGTCCTTGTTTTCTTTTGCCGCTTTTCTTGATTGAAGAATGATCTCCATCAATGGGTCTGCGAGGCTCTCAGATTTCTCTTCGATGTCTGCTTCAAGACCCAATACCTTGAACGTGATATCATCAAATAATTTCACTAAACTTTCAAGGTCTGTTTGTGTAATTGTGTCGTTTCCTGCTTTGATGTTGTTCACCACCTTTACCGCTTCGAAAAGAGAGGCGACAGTGAGAGAAGTGTTGAAATCATCGTTCATCGCAGCGAAAGCATCTTCCCAAATCTTATTGATGTCAACAGATGAAGATTCCGATGTCGACAATGAGGGGGCATCGCTGATCGCGGTGAGTAGTGATGGATCTGTGGATCCGATCACGGTGAGTACTGGATAAAAGGGGATGCGATGACGAGTTCTTTTAAGGGGTTTGATATATTTGGGTCTGGGCCTCACCAGTTTTCGTATGGTGAGCAGTCGCGGCGGATTGTGTCGCTGGCAACATTGGCGCAGGATGTAACGCAGGAAGGGACGCTGGAGTTTGGGAACTATGAGCTTCGGGTATTTGTTCGCGGGCGGTTAGTCGCGGGGAATGAGTCAGCGATGCGTGGGCTTCGTGATGCGATTGTGGCACAGGTGGATGCGAGTGTTGGGTCTGGGATTTTGAAGGATTCGTATGGGCAGGAGTGGTCGACGATGAAGCTGATTTCATTTGAGGAGTTTGGAGCGGTATCGCGGGGGCGCGAGCTGAGTGTTGGGTATGCGGCTGAGTTTGGGCAGCTGGCGTCAGGGTAATGCTAACTTCAGGAGATGGGAGGACTGATGGAAGCGGAAGTAATGGGGGCGATGACGCAGTTTGGGGTCGCGGGGTTGGTGTGCTGGATGTGGCTAAGCGAGCGACGGGCGTCGGCGGAGCGCGAGCGGCAGATCACCGAGGCGCACACGAAGTTGATTCGG
>NVXP01000155.1 GCA_002733985.1 Fluviicola sp.
GTAAACTCACCCACGGCAGCTCCAAGCGCAATTATGTAGCCATTCATACAGTAACGAACACGATTTTCAGAAGCGTGAATATTTTTTTCGACATGATCAATCAATGATTTATGGTATGCCTTGTCGATGTTTTCATCTGGCACAATTCCCAAATGAGCAGACATTGCCGCCCATGCACATTCCTGTAGTTTTTCGTCAGAAGAAGAAATCCAATCAGCGCAAATCTCCATACAAAGTGGACTTTCAGCTAGATTCCATGCTACAGCATATTCAGAAACCATGTACCAGCCCGAATTTTTAGCCCATTTTTCAAAATCTGCTTTTGTGAATTCTTTGGGGTCAGCTATTAACCCAGCTAGATATTGAGCATCACTATTTCCAGTATCAAAAAGCTGGAGAGCAAGAGAATGATTGTTTTTTTCTTTTTTCTGAATGGGCTTCATATCCCCTACTTTCACGCCATAAAAATCATCTGGAGCGCCGTGATTCTTGTAAATTTTGCGCGTTTGTTCACTCCCCTTACTTTCCAGGAAGTCCATTACTTCTTTAACGTTCATCGGAATTACTATTTAGCTCCCCTGAGACAGTTACTTACTTTTCTCTCGTGGCGGGCACGTTCCTCAGGAGTTTGATTCGGATTTTGGATTTGGAAAGCCTTGCACTTCTCTGCAACTACGTCAAATCGTTTGAAAATTTGATCCATATCTAAATCTGACACTGCAGGATTTTTAACTGCTTTGTCGAGGGAATCATTTGCGAGTACGCACGTACAAAAATCCCATTGTATACCGTGTTTTTTCTCAATATTCGCGAGATTTTTTTTGAACTCCTTACGCTCCTTCACATCTACGTCCTCCATTTTGTAATCAGACTTGATATTTAAGGTGTCAAGTTCCAAGGGGTTTTCTACAGAAAGAGTATCGTTCTTCGGCTGTTCCTTTGGATTAGTATCCTCCGTAGATTCTCCCGAGCAGGAAAATAGTAAAAATAGGCTTAGTACGTAAAGAAGTTTGTTCATAAGGAAAATCGTTTTGACGGATTTACAAGATCAATATTACAAAGAAAAATGCAAACTTGCCTCACAAGAAAAACAAGCGTGCGCTAAGATTGTTCATTGATGGGAGTTCGTCTAATATTTTCGAGAAATTGGGTAACAAAAAAGGCTCCTCAATTCCGATATCTATCGGAATGAGAAGCCTAACTATTTTATGTTAAAGGATTATTTCCCTCCAAGCTGTTGTCCATCAGACCCGTTAGAAACGGCTGATTTATCTAAGCGTAGTTTTCCGCTTTCTGTTCCAATCAATATCGTTGATTCAGCCACTTCAAGAATTTTTCCATGAATTCCACCGATCGTTACGACTTTGTCACCAACTCCCAATCCTTCACGGAACTTTTTCAATTCCTTTTGTTTCTTCATTTGTGGTCTAATCATGAAAAAATAAAAGATGACAATGATTACCACCAACATGATTAAATTACTTCCTCCTCCCATATCTAACTTATTTTAATTTTAATGTAAACTTTAATTTTTCAGCACTATTGCTTTGATCTTTACTGATATTATTGATGGATCAGCATTCGAAACAATATTGATATTTTTTGAAATACTACCAACTCCAGTTTTATCTGTATCTACCTGAGCAATAATCTCTCCTGATTCACCTGGAGCAATTGGCTCCTCTGGTTTTTTAGCGACTGTACACGTACATCCTGCTCTTACATCTGCAATAAGCAAAGGATAATCTCCTGTGTTGGTTACTTTGAACTTAGCAGTTATGAATTCTCCTTTCACTACTTCTCCAGCGTCAAAAACTGGATCAACTTCCATTGTTGTACGATTCCCTGGTGTAACTTCCATATCTGTTGAACAGCTGGTTGCACCCAATAGAAAACATACTCCTAAAAACAATACGTATTTCATATCTTATTTTTTTAATCCGCGACCAACTTTGTTGATCTTACCTTCTTTCTCCAAACGAGAAATCGCTTTGTCCAAAACACCGTTAATGAAACCATTACTTTTCGGTGTACTATAGAACTTCGAGATCTCAATGTACTCGTTCAAAGTTACTTTCGTTGGTATATTACTAAATTCCTGCAACTCAGTGATGGCCATTCCCATCAAAAATACGTCCATTTTAGCAATTCTATCCAATTCCCAGTTCTGCGTTAATTCATCAATGATGGTTTTGTTTTCATCTTCCATCATGATTGACTTCCGCAACAAGCGTTTTACGAATTCTTTTTCGTCCGCTTCATCTTTGTACAAAGGAAGAATACTGCAAATCTCATCTGACTCGTCCATCCCCTTAATTGTCTTAAGAACCATTGAGCAAGCAAGATCGATATCATCTAACCAGTGAATGCTTTTTTCCTCGAAGTAATTGTACAACAATGGGAAATTGGCAATTTCAGTTTTGAAAAGTGCAACAAGAAATGAACGATCTTCTTCGTACCCATCTTGTTCGTTGTTCATGAACTCAAAATACGTTTCGCTTTCGCGCATCGCTTTGAACATTTTCTTGAACATTTCCTGTTCTTCTGCACCCATCCAATTCACTTTACGTGTTTCAGATTGATTTCTTAATTCCGAAGAACTTTCAATTGCTGTGATCAGACGGTTGTCCACATACTTTCGATTTGGCCTTAAATCTTCTTCTGTAGGGAAATTCTTTTTCCCTCCTTCAGCCATTCTGTTCTCTGCAATCGACTTTAACTCTGAGAAGGACAATAAGAGATATACATACAAATCGTAAATACGATCGATGGATACCATCAACTCACGCTCAGCTTTCCCGAAATCTTCATCCTTTGATTGAAAATATGCGTAAAGCGATTGTAAAACTTTAATTCGAAGATGTCTTCTGTTTAACATTGGCTATTATAATGGAAGTTTTACCTTCCCGATTGATGAAATTCGTTCTTCTGCCATTTTGTTCGCTATCTGGTACGTTGGTACATTTTCAGATTGCGATCGTAGGACGATATTGTGAATGGTTGTGTAAATATCATTTGCTTTTTCATTTGCCCAGTTAGACGTAAGTCCTTTAACTTCTGCATAGCAATTGATTACTCCACCTGCGTTCAATGCATAGTCTGGAGCATAAATAATTCCTTTATCCATCACTGCTTGACCGTGTACGCCTTCCATTTTTAATTGGTTGTTCGCAGCACCAGCAATAATTGAACAATTCAAACGAGACAAGGTGTCATCATTGATTGTTGCTCCAAGCGCACATGGTGCATAAATATCCATGTCAATATCGTAGATTTCATCTAGTCCAACGACTTTAGCTCCGTACTTCTCAGAAACGCGCTTTAAGGTTGGTTCGTGAATATCAGAGATATAAATATCAGCACCTTCTTTCGCTAAGAATTCTACCAAATATTCTCCTACGTGTCCAACTCCTTGAACTGCCACTTTCTTTCCAGATAATGAATCAGAACCAAACTGAACTTTTGCACAGGCTTTCATCCCCATATAAGTTCCCCGAGCTGTAACAGGCGAAGGGTCACCACTTTTACCTGGCAAACCAACAACGTGATCTGTTTCCATATTCACCCACATCATATCTGATGGTGAAATCCCCACATCTTCCGCAGTGATGTATTTTCCCGCAAGGCTGTTTACAAATTTTCCGAAGCGACGAAAAAGTGCTTCTGATTTCATTGTACGCGAATCACCAATAATCACCGCTTTTCCACCACCAAGATTCAAACCTGAAATTGAATTCTTGTAAGACATCCCACGTGACAAACGCAGTACATCATTCAATGCTTCCATTTCATTTGCGTAGGTCCACATGCGTGTTCCCCCAAGTGCTGGTCCTAGAATAGTATTATGAACGGCAATGATTGCTTTCAACCCAGTTGCGTTATCATTACAGAACAATAATTGTTCGTGATCGTATTGACTCATCTGAGCAATAACTGGATTCTTTACGAGGTCCGTATCCTCGATCTTTTTCACTTCAAACATAAGAAAGCAAAGTTTATCTCAAGTGTATTAATTACTTTTACAACGTCATGTAAAATCGCGTGGCAAAAATAGGAAATTATCGATGAAGTCATTGAGCTATCTCAATAAATATTTCTTAAAGTATAAATGGCGACTTTTACTTGGGATTCTATTTCTTGTTGGAACTAATTTTTTTAAGGTCAAACTACCTGTTTACATTGGAGATAAGTTTAACGGATTAGATGATTTAGCGGGTAAAACTGATGCTTACATTCTTGATGAGGCAATCATGATCGGCTTAGGCTATATAGCAATAGCCGTAATTGCAGGAGTTTTTCTATTCGCAACGCGCCAAACGATCATCATTATGTCCCGCATGATTGAGTACGATCTGAAAAATGAAATCTACCAACATTATCAACGATTGGATTACGCCTTTCGGAGCCGACAATCTACGGGAGATTTAATGAATCGAATCTCTGAAGATGTTACCTACACAAGAATGTATCTCGGTCCAGCCTTGATGTACTCCATTAGTTTGGTCATACTATTCATCTTCGCGATTGTTGAAATGGTTCAAATAAATGCTGTATTGACGCTATTTGTACTACTCCCTTTGCCCCTCATGTCTTTTCTGGTATATAAAGTTTCATCAAAAATGAATCAATATAGCCGAGTTGTCCAAGGAGAACAATCAAATATGTCTACGCTCGTTCAAGAATACTTCTCTGGGATTCGGGTCTTGAAAGCTTACGGTGGACAAAAACGGGTAAACGAAAAATTCAACGATTCATCAGATGCCTATCTAAAAAAGAACATGCGTTTAGTGGTGGTTAACGCTTTATTTTTGCCAACAATTTACGTTTTGATCGGCTTGAGTACACTACTCGTAATATATGTTGGTGGACTCTTTTACTTTAGCGGAGACATCAGCGAGGGTAACATCATTACCTTCATTATTTTCGTGAACATGTTAACATGGCCATTCGCCTCTATAGGATGGGTAACTTCATTGGTACAAAGAGCAGCGGCAAGTCAAGAACGAATCAATGAGTTTTTAGATGTCAAACCTGAAATCGTGAACACGAATATGGATACTTTCAGTTTTGAAGGTGAAATTGAATTCAGAAACGTCAGTTACACGTATCCAGAAGCATCAAGTCCATCCATTAATAATCTGAGTTTCACACTCAAGTCTGGAGATACGTTTGGCATTGTTGGTCGAACTGGAAGTGGTAAATCAACGATATTAAAATTGCTTACGCGTCAAATCGACCCATCTGAAGGCGAAATTTTCATTGACGGAAAATCATTGAAGGAAATTAATCTGGATGCGTTCCGAGCTGAAATGGGAATCGTTCCACAAGAAGTATTCTTGTTTTCAGATACAATAGCAAACAATCTTCGATTTGGATCCGCAATTGATGTAGATCAAGCACGGCTAGAAGAAGTAGCTAAAAAGGCCTACGTTTTTCATAACATAAATGAATTCCCGAAGAAGTTTGAAACACTTTTAGGAGAAAGAGGTGTAAACTTGAGTGGAGGACAAAAGCAACGTTTGAGTATTGCTAGAGCACTGATCCGCAACCCGAAATTGTTAATCATGGATGATTGCCTTTCCGCAGTTGATACTAAAACGGAAGAAATCATCTTAGAAAACCTTCGCGCTGAAACAATTAAGACATCAATCGTAGTAAGCCATCGTATTTCTTCTATCCGAAACGCGACTTACATAATAAACATCGATGATGGCGCGATAACTGAAGAGGGCACGCACGACGAATTGATTGCTTTACATGGCTCGTATGCCGAAATGTATCGCAAGCAACTGGAAGAAAATGATCCATCCTAGGATACACGCTGCAATTCTGTAACATCTAGAAAATTATCAGCATCTCGAGGGAATTGAGGAGTATTTCACCATTTGTGTCATCGGATTATCGCAAAACGCATTAAATTTTACCATTTCAAAAAAAATCTACATATTTGTTTAGTCAAATCGAGATTATGGAATACGATAAGAGCAGTGAAGTTTATTCAAAGGTGGTTAGAGCGGGAAAACGGACGTATTTCTTTGATGTTAAAGCAACGAAGAACAACGATTTATACCTCACATTAACAGAGAGTAAGAAAACAATTATTGACGGTCGCGAGTCGTATCAGAAGCACAAATTATTCTTGTACAAAGAAGATTTTGAAAAATTTCAAGATGGTTTAGCAGATGCTTTGGGGAAAATTCATTCGATCACGAGTGGAGAAGAAAATGACACTGACAGCTCATCAGATGAAGTAAACACTGATCGTCCGGTTGATCAATTTTCGGAAGTTTCTTTTGACGATTTGTAGACTACGTATTCTTTTGGATATTTAATCAGCACTTTTTCGCACACGCTATCAACATTTTTTTCGTTGATAACTATGCATCTCTTTCGGAGATATTTTACGGAAGTTTAGCTTATCTTTACACACCTGCGCTTAGATGCGCAATTCTTAAATAGCGAAAAAAATACATGGGGAAAATAATTGCAATTGCGAATCAAAAAGGTGGAGTTGGAAAAACAACCACAGCGATCAATTTGAGCGGTTGTCTTGGCGTTTTAGAATTCAAGACTTTACTTGTGGATGCCGATCCGCAAGCCAATGCGACTTCAGGAGTTGGACTAGATCCTAATAATTCACGCAATATTTATGATTGTTTGATCAACGATGTTGATCCATCAGATTTAATCATTCCTACTGGCAATCCTAATTTAGATATTCTTCCATCTCACATCGACTTAGTTGGTGCTGAATTGGAGATGATCAATCTTCCGAATCGTGAGCACATGCTAAAATTGGCATTGGACAAGGTTCGTGACAATTATGATTTCATTATAATAGACTGTTCCCCTTCTTTGGGTTTGATTACTGTTAATTCCCTTACTGCGGCAGATTCAGTTATGATTCCTGTTCAATGTGAATACTTCGCTTTAGAAGGATTGGGTAAATTATTGAACACGATTAAAATTGTTCAAGGGCGATTGAATCAAAATCTTGAAATTGAAGGAATTCTACTTACAATGTATGATACGCGTCTTCGATTAGCGAATCAGGTTGTGGAAGAAGTGAAAATGCATTTCCAAGAGATTGTTTTCGATACTGTAATTCACAGAAACACAAAATTGGGTGAAGCACCTAGTTTTGGTGAAACAATTGTAATGCACGATGCATCGAGTAAAGGAGCGATCAATTACTTGAATTTCACACGTGAGATTCTACAGAAAAATGATTTAACGAAAATTTCCAACAAGGATAAAAAAATAACGACTTAATAATGGCCGCTAGTTCTAAGAAACGATCTGCCCTAGGCAAAGGATTAAGTGCATTACTTGAAAATGCAGAAACAGATATCACATCATCTAAGGGAACCGGAACAGGTATTGTTGGTTCGATTGCTACCTTACCTCTAACGAGTATTGAAGCAAATCCGTTCAATCCCCGTTCAAATTTCGAGAAAGAAGCACTTGAAGAATTGAGTAGCTCGATTGCTACTCATGGAATCATCCAACCGATTACTGTTCGTAAGCTTGGAAGGGATAAATACCAACTAATATCAGGAGAACGTCGTTTTCGTGCTGCACAGTTAGCAGGATTGACTGAGATTCCAGCTTATGTTCGAATAGCGAATGATCAAGCAATGTTAGAAATGGCATTGGTCGAAAACATTCAACGTGAGGACTTGAATCCAATTGAAGTTGCGCTTTCATACGAACGTTTGATCGAAGAATGTGAGTTGACGCAAGATCAGTTGAGTCAGAAAATCGCTAAAAGTCGATCAAGTATTACGAATCATTTACGTTTGTTGAAACTTCCTGCACCAGTTCAAGCAGGTGTTAAGCAAAAGCAAATCACGATGGGTCATGCCCGTGCGATTGTTTCTGCGGGTGATGAAGAGACACAAATTGATTTATTCGAGCGTGTAGTATTGGAAAACCTTTCAGTTCGAGAAATTGAAGCGATTATTCGTGGAGAAGCTGTTGCACGAAAGGAAACGACGATCAAAAAGCCGAAATTAGAAGTTACCGAGACAGAATACACATTTAAAGAGCACCTTAGTGACCAACTTGCGACAAAAGTTGACATCAAGAAAACGCCAAATGGTGGCGGAAAAATAGTTGTGAACTTTAGTTCAGATGTTGATTTGAATCGCATCATGGAATTGATGAACCGTCGATGAAACGGCTGGTTGTATTTTTCTTATTGATTTCCTCTACTGCATTTGCAGAAGACACCTTATCCGTAAACGATACTGTTGCACCCCACTCGATTCGTAAGGCAATATTGTTTTCGGCTGTTGTACCTGGCGCTGGTCAAATTTACAATCACTTGGCGATGCCAAAAGGACAGAAAAAAGCCTTTTGGAAAGTCCCTTTGATTTATGCCGCTCTTGGAACTTCGACCTTCTTTCTGGTTAGAAACGAGCAACAACAGAAATACTTTAAACAAGAATACAAAAAGCGGCAATTCTTAACCTACCTTCCTGACGATCCTTTCGTAACAAATTTCAATACTGATTTAGCAGTTTACGATGATGCAGGAATTTTAACCCTCTACAATCAATATTTGACCTGGCGAGACCTTTCAATCTTAGCTGTGGGAGCTGCTTACCTCTTTCAATTAGCCGATGCAGGAGTTGAAGCGCACTTTGTTTCCTTCGATGTTTCAGAAGATTTATCATTCACCGTTGACCCCGTGATTATGAACTCTCGTACACCCGGATTAAGCTTATGTCTTAATTTTCATTAAAATCCTTGTGGACTCTACCTAAACTGTTATTTTTGTTTGAATTCGAAATCTATGAAATTAGCACTGATTGGTTATGGGAAAATGGGAAAGATCATCGAGAGGATCGCAATTTCTCGAGGTCATTCGATCACAGGTAAAGCGTCAAGCTCTCAACCGATTGATACCATTGATTTCTCCGTGGTCGATGTAGCCATTGAATTCACAACTCCAACGTTTGCAGTTAAGCATATTGAGCACTGTATTCAGTACAATACACCAATCGTTGTTGGGACGACAGCTTGGAATGATCAACTTCCATACGTCAAAACATTAATCGAGCAAAATAATGGAGCGCTGCTTCATGCTTCAAACTTCAGTATTGGTGTAAACATTTTTTTTGACATCAATAAACGATTGGCCAAACTCATGGCGAATCATTCTGAATATACACCAAGTCTGGAAGAAACGCATCACGTACATAAACTTGATGCTCCAAGCGGAACAGCCGTCACTATTGCAAATGACATGACGCTGGAAAACGACAAAATCCAATCCTGGACCTTGGGAGAAGGAAAACCACCGGTAACAAAAGAAGGGCAATTATCTGTTACTTCTTATCGTTTACCTGACGTACCTGGAACACATGTCGTAACATACGAATCACCAATTGACACTATACAACTATCACACACAGCTCACAGCAGAGAAGGTTTTGCTTTGGGAGCCGTTATCGCTGCAGAGTTTCTTCAACACAAAAAGGGAACTTTCACGATGCAAGATGTGATCAAACTTTAAGCAATGAACGTATTTTATTTTTACCTATTTATTCTGGCTCATCCTTACCTCGCAATGTGGTGGAAAAGTTTCGAGCAAGCTGATCGTAAATCGTGGGAAGCATTAATTCCTATTTACAATTACTACGTTGCATTTAAAATTGGATCGAGAAAACCATTTTGGTGTCTCCTACTCGTTTTTCCAGGAGTTCATTTAGTAATGTGGGCAACCGCGAATGTTTCATATATCAGACGATTCGGTTATTTCACATTCGTTGATACACTACAAGGAATTTTCTTCCCGTACATTATCATGTTTAAAATTGCTCAATCTAAGGACAAGATGCTTCCTGAAACAAATTGGGCGAACAGCGCTGAACTTGGACGTCGCGAATGGGGAGATCACTTGATTTTATTCCTTTGTCTACCTTTTATCGGACATGCAATTGCATTAGGAATCGCAGCTGTGACACGTGCTGAACCAGGAAAAAAGACGAAAACCAAAGAATGGGGCGATGCACTTTTATTTGCACTAGTCGCTGCGAGTATCATTAGAACATACGTTTTTGAACCATTCCAAATCCCAACGGGATCGATGGAAAAGACATTATTGGTTGGGGATTTCCTATTCGTAAATAAATTGGCGTATGGACCGAAAGTCCCTGTTACCCCAATTTCATATCCACTTGTTCACAATACTGTTCCATGGGTTAACGTAAAATCGTATGTCGGACTAGAAACATCAGATTATACACGTTTACCTGGATTCACTGAAGTTAATCGTTATGATGTAGTTGTTTTCAATTACCCATCTGGAGATACGGCTATTTATGATCCGCGCATGCCAATGGGATTAATGGGACATGATTATCACGGATACGTTCTTTCAGAGTCTTATTATTTGTTCAGAAATGATCCTGAAGTTCAGCGAAAAACGAATAAAATTTACGCGTTTTATTCTGACAGTGTCGCGACTTCAAATCAAGCACTTCCTGATAGTTTACAAATGGACGCTAATCAGACTCAAGAACTGATTTTCAGATTGACATCTTCAAGACGCGATAAAATGTACGTTCCAAATATTGACAGTTGGAAATCGAAAGCGCGCAAGTTTATTGCAGGTGGACAAACTCACTTGGACTACGGGAAAGATTCACCGCAAGCGGATCATGAATTGATTGAACATTATGGAATTATTCCAAGACCTGTCGATAAGCGAGAAAATTACATCAAACGCTGTGTTGGAATTCCTGGAGATTTCATTGAAGTAAAAAACTCTGTGCTCTACGTGAATGATAAGAAAGCACCAATCTTCGAGTTCTCGAATTTAGAATATATTGTAGACAATGTAGAGTTCAACGCAAACTTCATGGAGGAAATTGGAATGGAACTGGATCGACGAGATTATCAGAAAAGACAGCTCCCTGACAATAAGTTCAACTACCACATGCATGCAACGAAGAATCAATTAGCCCAAATTAAGGCAAAATATCCTGAAGCGAAAGTAGAAGTTTACTTGGAACCTAAACCGTCATCTGCCCCTAATTACGTATTGAGCTATTCGGATTTGGTGAACAATACACGCATGTATCCAAAGGATTTGTACGTTGAAAATACGCGTACGAATTTCTCTCGATTCCAAATCCCGAAGAAAGGATTGAAAATAGAATTGACAGTAAGCAATTTAGCTTGGTACCGACGAGTGATCACTGCTTATGAAGGACATTCGCTAGTTGTGAAAAAGGACGGAACTGTTATGATCGACGGAAAGAAAGCAACTTCGTATACATTTGCGATGAACTATTACTGGATGATGGGAGATAATCGTTACAATTCAGTTGATTCACGTGTTTGGGGATTTGTTCCTGAAGATCACATTGTTGGTAAAGCTTCAATGGTTTGGTTCTCGAAAAACCCTTATGGTGGAGTACGCTGGGATCGCTTGTTTACTGGAATCAAATAATGACAGTTTTTCCTGCGACTTATTTTGGAAGCATTGCTTATTTTAAAGAGTTCGCTCAACACAAGCATATTGTTTTAGAGGCAAAAGAACATTTCCCAAAGCAATCCTACCGAAACAGGTGCGATATCTTGGGAGCAAACGGTATGCTTTCCTTGTCGATTCCTGTTGAACGTCCGAATGGATCAAAAACGTCAATGGATAAGATTTCAATTCCAAACTCAGAGAATTGGAGAGCTCGACATTGGCGTTCAGTCAAAACTGCCTATCGATCGGCGCCATTTTTTGATTACTACGGAATGGAAGTTGAGGAATTGATCATGAATCCGGAGAACAATTTACTGAACTTCAATACACAAATCATTGAACGGATTATTCAGTGGCTGGATTTAGAAATTACCATCGAGCATTCCTTGGAATTTCATCCTCCTATTGAAAACGATCCGCGTGATCTCTTGGGAAGAAAAGGCACTGCTACTCCATTCGAAGCCGCTCCATACATTCAAGTTTTCCCTTCAGATGAGGGATTCAAACCAACTATTTCGATTTTGGATCCAATTATGTGTATTGGCCCCTTGGCGCGTAACTTACTAATTGAGAGACCGCGATAAATAATAACTTTATACTAAACACAATTTCATGTTAAACAGAACTCTTCTTCTCTTTTCGCTCGTTCTTCTTACTAACGTTGAAGCACAATCAACAAGAACAATTGCATTCTACAACGTTGAAAATTTGTTTGACACCTTGGATCATCCTGTAAAGAATGACAATGAATTTCTTCCTGAAGGTTCGTATGAATGGACTTCAGAGCGATATAAAACGAAATTGGCGCGAATCAATCAGGTGATTGACTCTCTTCATGTTCCTATGATTTTGGGCTTGTGTGAAATTGAGAACAAGGCGGTAGTTCAAGACGTAGTGAACGCTGGATCGATGAAAAATACACATGCGATCGTTCATTTTGAATCCTTGGATCAGCGTGGAATTGACAACGCAATTATCTACGATAAGACTGTTCTAACGCTTGTTCAATCAGGAATTATTCGCTTTGACATGCCAAAACCTAGCACGCCTTCTCGCGATATTGTTTGGGCAAAATTTAGTCGTGGAAAAGATACGATTCTCACAATGGTAAATCATTGGCCAAGTCGATATGGTGGTCAGGTAGAGTCTGAGCCAAAGAGATTGGTTGCATCCATTGCAGCGAGTGCATTTATCGATTCTGTTCTCAATGAAAACAAAAAAATGAATATTATTTTTATGGGTGATTTAAATGATAACCCTGAAAATAAATCAGTTGACTTAATTGCTGAATCATTGAAGCCAATGATTGTTGAAAAATCAGGGAAGTTTGGTGGATCGCACAATTACCGTGGAGAATGGAGTATTCTTGACCACATGATGGTTTCGAAAGCATTTTTGAAGAAACGAACAAAAGTTAAAAAGCGAACGGCAGAAATTTACACTCCAGAATTCCTATTGACTGAGTACAGAGGAAATATTGTTCCGAAAAGGATGTATGGTGGAAGAAAATACTTGGGCGGTTATTCAGATCACTTGCCGATCGTCATTGAAGTGAAAATGAAGTAAATCCTAGAACAACTACTCGTTTCCACTCGCTTCATCGCCTTCAGGCAAGGAAACCGTTCCAATTCCAAAATCATATGGCAATCGCTCTTTCCACAAGTGCTTTTTGTCAATTGACTCAAATTTCCGGTATACGTAGTACACATAGTTCCCATCAATTTTGATGTGCTCAGCGTAACGTTTTGAGAGTCTTACTTGCTGATTGATTTCTCCCGTCTTTGTATCAACCCATCCAATGTATGTATAACCTGCTCGATCATAAATAGCATAAATTTGGCCTGTTGATAGATCTTGAATCAAGTGCTTTTGCCAACCCGTTTGCTTAGGTTGATAATGGTGATACAAGGTTGTACTGTCTAACTTCTTACCGGCTGCATTGAAGATAAACTGCTTATCCTTGTAGTAATCAAAAACAAAAAGCGAGTCATTGCGATGAAACAAGGGCGCATAAACTTCCTTGTAATAGAGACTTTGGGTGAAATAATTCGCTCCAACCCAAATCTCAGCATCGATACCTGTTTGAATTTCGCGATTCTTCGCCCATAATTTTGTTCGAACATCTACCCATTTGTATTCTGAGCGGTACAATTCCATCATGAATTCATCCTCAATTCCAATAATCTTCAAGTAACTAGAATCTAGCTGATCGTAAGCGAAGTATTCAAACGCGGGGTAATCGGGATTAAACGTCGAGAAGTACATTTTTGATGTATTCGTATCGACAATTGGTGCAACGTACTTGGTGAAGTATTCTTTTTCGAGATTTGAAATAGAAATTTTGTTTTTGTCGACATGGATTCCAAATACGTTCTCCTTACAAACCACATGTGGGTTTCCTCGGTAATCACGAATCAGGTCTGTTGCTACGCCAGGAATACTGAATGTATTAACCACTCTCGATCCATCGTAGAGCAATAATTCACTTCCTTTCTTCAATTGCTTTGGGTACGTGAGAAGAATCAATCGACCATCTTCCAAAATTTCAAAATCTTGAACATGTAGTCGCTTTGACTTGTACACAACTTTGGGAATTCCTGGGGCTATTACAACAGTTTCATCTAAGATTTGAATCTTAATGAAGTCCATTTCATATTGAAAGAAGATCGAATCGTACGCGTAGTTTTTAGAAATCTTTATCGTTTTATAGATCCCATCATAAAGTGGATGCGTAATCTTTGCATCTATATTGGTTCCAACTGTTGTTTTGAGGTAAATAATTCCCTTCGACTGAGAGGTAATTAGTTGGCTCTTTCCATTGAAGGTAAACGTTCCTTGCGCATTGTTAATAGGATCATTCTCCTTAGAATCATTCAATTCAATTACTACAACTACTGAATCCTGTGCTTGAGCCAAACTCGAGACGAAGATTAATCCGATTACTATTATAAGGTATCTCATCATATATTAAGGAGATGCGAAAATTGTTCCAATTCCATAAAACAAAAACTCCTCTATCCATCAAACGACGAATAGAGGAGTTTCAATTTATCTTGAAGAGCGAATTATGCTCCTACATTCATATTATCCAAAACGCCCATTACGTTACGAACTGCCTCAACTGATTCAGCCAATAATGCTTTTTCATCTTCGTTCAAATCCAACTCGATGATGCGCTCAATTCCGTCTTTTCCAAGAACAACAGGTACACCTAAGAAGATATCCTTGTATCCATATTCACCTTGCAACCATGTACAAACTGGGAAAATACGTTTTTGATCTCTCACGATTGCTTCAACCATTTGTGCAGCAGCAGCTCCAGGAGCGTACCATGCAGAAGTTCCAAGCAATTTCACGATTTCACCACCACCAAACTTCGTACGTTCGATGATTTCGTTCAATTTTTCGTCAGAAATTAATTCAGTTACTGGAATACCACCAACAGTTGTATAACGTGGAAGTGGAACCATTGTGTCTCCGTGACCTCCCATTAATACAGCTTGGATATCTTTTGGAGAAACATTTAATTCCTCTGCCAAGAACGAGCGGTAACGTGCAGTATCTAATACTCCAGCCATTCCAAATACACGACTTGAGTCAATTTTCGCTGTCAAGTATGCACAATAAGTCATAACGTCCAAAGGATTTGAAACGATAATGATTTTTGCATTTGGTGAGTGCTTAACAACATTTTCAGTTACCATTTTCACGATTCCTGCATTCGTTGCGATTAAGTCATCACGAGACATACCTGGTTTTCTTGGTAATCCAGATGTGATAACAACAACGTCAGAGTTTGCTGTTTTTGAATAATCATTTGTTGATCCAATTGTACGAGAATCATACAAGTTAATTGGAGATGTTTCCCAAATATCCAACGCTTTACCTTCAGCAAAACCTTCTTTGATATCTAGCAATACAATTTCATTCGCAATTTCTTTGTGAGCTAATACGTTTGCGCATGTTGCACCAACGTTACCTGCTCCTACGACCGTTACTTTCATGTGTTGTTGTTTGATCTAAATTATTTATCTATTTCTAGCCCAACAAATTTAACACAAATGTTCCAAAAACTCTTATTTTGCGACAAGTTTTCATCGAATAAAAAAAAATAAGAACCAAGGCAACTGCTGAAATCTAAGTACGTCTTCTAAACGAAAACAACAGTGGAGAACAAAGAGCATTTAAAGCAAATAATAAACGGCTGTCTAAAAAACGACCGTCGCTCCCAAGAAGAGTTATTTACGCTTTACTATGGTAAGATGTTGAGTGTTTGTATGCGTTACACAACAGACAGGGATTCAGCGGAAGAAGTTCTTCAGGAAGGTTTCATTAAGATCTTTGACAAATTAAAAGCGTTTAACTACGAGGGTTCATTTGAAGGATGGATGCGGAGGATAATGTCGAATACGGCAATTGATAGCATTCGGAAAGCGAAAAAGAATCCAATTCTAACAGATAAAGACGAAGATTTCAAACTCGGAGCGGAAGACCCAATGGTAATAAGCGAAGAATTAGAGTCTATTGAACTGAAAGGTGAAATGGCCATGGAAGCGATTCAACAATTGTCACCAGCCTACAAAGCCGTTTTCAATCTGTATGTTTTGGAAGATTACACCCACAAGGAAATTGCTGAAATCTTAGGAATCAGTGAAGGAACGTCAAAATCTAATTTGTCGAAAGCAAAAGTGAACTTGCAGAAGATCTTAAGAGAAAAGTTCATGAACATTGAGTGATATGAAAGAACCAATTGAGGAATTATTTAAGCAAAGTTTGAAAGGACATAAAATGCCTTACAATGCTGAAGCTTGGAAAGCAATGAGCGCACGATTAGATGTCGTAAGTCCAGTTGCTGCTCCTATCTCCTATTTAAAATATTACATCGGCGCTGCAGTTATTGGAGTTGCCGCTGTTACTACTTATGTTTTGTTATCTAGTGGAAACTCCACAGAAATTAATGCTACGCAAATTGCAAACGAAACAACAATAAAGCAATCAACTACCCCTACAAATAAATCGACTACTGGTAAACGTGATACTCAATCGGGTAACTCGTCTGTAATCTCTAACCCAACTGAAACTCCCATTTCATCGGACAAGGGGTTACAGAATACTAGTAATTCAAATGTTAACGGGAACAATGATCCTAATGGATTAAATCCTGGTGTTATTCTTCCTGGTCCAGTTCCTGGAAACGAAGGAAAAGTAGATGGTACTCATCAAAACAATACAACAACCGTTTCGAACAAAGAAACGACTCCAATCAACACGGATATCCGTCGTAAAATGACGATGCCCGCTATTGATGACTTATGTTTGAATGAAGAAACGACTATTACTAATCCAAACAGTACGGAGATTTATATATTGGATGGATTAAAGAATAAGATCAAAACAATCCCAGCTAATAAATCTGTAATTTTCACGCCTTCTGCAGTAGGGAATTACTCTTTAGGATATAAAAACGATTCGAACCTTGAATCTGTTTCGAATTTCCAAGTGAACCGAATTCCAGATGCTGATTTCATGATTGATTTCGTGAATAAGTACGACAATGGAGTGCCATCAACACATGTTGAAGCAATCAGCGGACAAGGAACGTATGTATGGAATGCGAAAAATCAATCAGTATCCGGTATAGAGGCAGAAATGCACTTCTATAAAAAAGGAGATCAGACGATTGAGTTAACAGTTAACAATGGACAGTGTTCTACAACGATTGAAAAAACAATCTTCATTGAGAACGATTACAACTTGATGGCTGTAACTGGATTCACGCCATTGAGTACAATACTATCGAAAAGAACATTCATGCCATTTGCATTGACACAGCGCGATGTGAACTTCACCTTAATGATTATTGATAGTCGTGACGGAGGAGTAGTTTATGAAACATCAGATGCTTCACTTCCATGGGACGGAACAGATATTCGTTCAGGAAAAAGAAGTCAAACTCCTCAGGTATATGTTTGGAAAGCAGTGATTTTCAATCCTGCAGCAAATGAACCAAGCGAATACCGCGGAACAATTACTATGAATTAAGATTATCACTTCTACTACTCAAATGAAAAAATTAGACCTTCACCTTTGGTGAGGGTCTTTTTTTGTGCCTTCACGATTCCGATGACTATAGGAATGGGGACGTCTACATCTTCAAAGAAGTTTACTTACTCAGAACCATTTATGTATTTACCGAACCCCACGCCTCTACTCTAGTCACGGTTTTGTCTGTCGGCTTGGTTTCTTTTCTGATTCTACGGAGGCAGGATGAATACAAACAATTATAAGTCAAGCTCATAGATTGATTTACTTCTCATTTCTGCTGTGTTACAATTCGCAAAAACTGTGTTGTATTTATGTACATAAAAAAAACATTTTCTCAGAACTGGGAATAAAATAAGACATAATTCAAAATACTTCAAGTTGACAATTGAAATTAATTTTTTATTGCTATATTCATCACTATTCAATTATAACACTCTAATATACAGAGCGTAAAACTCCCTTATTTTATATACGTATTACATGTAATTTTCAATTGCATGGTAATAAACTAGTTCTTAATAAGGAAGGTGTTTTATTCAAACCTTTCTCAAAAGAATGTATTACTCTTTGTGTATTGTAGTGAGCCGAAAATGCAAATACGAAGATTGTAATTTATAGAGTAGGCAATACAACCACTATAATCACAAAAAAATGAATGTGTCAAAACCATTATTCACATCTACCACCGTGATCGAGAAAGTAGGATTTTATTGAATGTCTTATCTCCTACCGATGCGATGAATCCTACTTCAGACTTAAAACTATTTCAGGTATTCAGCGCTAAGCACACGCATAACCAAACATCATTAACCACTAATAATGAATTATGAAAACTAAAATGATACCTAAAAGGAAACTATGGGGAACATTACTCCTCCTATTTACTTTTCTATTTGCCTCTGTTTCAAATGGGCAGAGCGAATATTATTACTATTACAAAGGCGGAAAGATTGGCCTTGAGTTGAACACTAATACATTTAATGTCTCAGTATTTCAAAACTTTAAGAAAGATAATCTAAGAGACTTCAAATTAAAGGCATACAACCTAGATAAGGATGTTAGTCAACAGAAAGTTTCCAGCTTGAAATATGCGGAAATTGAGTTTCAAGTAGCACCATCTGATGCTGAGTATTTTAAGCAACTCGACGCGATAAAAAAAACGCAAGATATCAGAACCGTATATCCTAGTTTTCTGAGTGAAAACGGAACAGAAATAGGCTTGTCGGACTACATTTATGTGAAGCTTCAAAGTGCTGGAGATTATCGTGAATTAGAAAAGAAGGCTCTTGAATACGATTTGACTATTGTAGAGCAAAATAAATACATGCCTCTTTGGTACACTTTGCGTTGCACAGAGAACACTGACTTTTCTTCTTTAGAAGTAGCCAATAGAATATTCGAATCGGAACTATTTGCATCATCAGTTCCAGATTTAATGACTTACGATGACATTGAGTGTACAAATGACCCAGATTTTGGAGATCTATGGGGCTTGTTAAACACGATAGATCCAAATGCAGACGTTAATGCGTGTGATGCATGGGCAATCACTGAAGGCAATGGAATAAACGTTGCTGTTTTGGATCAAGGGATTGAATTAACTCATATCGATTTAGCAGCGAACATCTCCCCTTTGAGCTATGATACAGAATCAGATACTTCCCCGAGTCTAATCTTTGGTGACCACGGAACGCATTGTGCGGGAACTATTGGTGCCGTTGGAGATAATAACTTACAAGTTGTAGGTATAGCACCAGAATGTACCTTAGTCTCAATTAGTAATTCATTGGCAGGAACGCCAAACAGTAGACAAAAACGAGCAGACGGGTTCAATTGGGCTGTTCTAAATGGCGTTGATGTTGTTAGCAATTCATGGAGTTCTGGTGTTCAATATGATATCATTGATGATGCGATTGATAACGCATTAACAAATGGTAGAGGCGGACTTGGATGTATTATTGTTTTCGCAGCAGGAAACGGTTCTGGAAGCCCACTAAGTTATCCGAGTAATTATACAGGAGCAATTTTGGCTGTTGGTTCCATTACATCAACTGGTGCAAGATCCGGTTTTTCTAATATCGGTGCAGAACTGGATGTTGTAGCACCAGGAAGCTCCATCTTATCTACGGTATTGAGCAATGGAACGGGGTATAAAAGCGGTACTTCTATGGCTACTCCACACGTTGCTGGTTTGGCGGCATTAATTTTATCCGTTAATCCTTGTTTAACAGGTATGCAAGTGAATGATATCATTGAACAGAGTTCACAAAAAAGCGGTGGCTATACTTACGTCATTACTGTTGGTAGACCGAATGGTACATGGAACAATGAAATGGGATATGGCTTGATTGATGCTCATGCGGCAGTGTTATTGGCACAATCTGTTAGTTGCGCTGGCTCTTGTAACACAACTGTTGCTGCCTTTCCTTACAGCGAATCATTTGAAACTGATTTAGGTGATTGGGAACAATCTACTGGTGATGATTTTGACTGGACACGACATTCAGGTAGCACGACTTCTTCAAATACAGGACCTTCATCAGCTGCTGACGGCTTATTTTACGCATATGTAGAATCATCTTTCCCTAATTATCCTTCAAAGACGACGATTTTGAACAGTCCATGTTTTGATTTGACGGGGCAAAATGGAACGAATCTCAGTTTTGCTTACCACATGTACGGTTCTACCATGGGAACTCTTGATCTACAAGTTTCAAGCGATGGTGGGATTAACTGGACATCTGAATGGAGTTTAAGTGGAGATCAAGGAGATCAATGGTCCACGGTCAATGTGGATATAAGCGCCTATTCTGGAAGCACTATTCAATTGAGATACGTTGGAACGACTTCAACAAGTTTCCGAAGCGATATGGCTGTTGATGATATTTCTATCACAGAAACTTTCCCATGCAATACAAACATAACTTCCTTCCCATACAGTGAGTCCTTTGAAACTGATTTCGGCGATTGGGAACAGGTTGCAACTGATGATTTTGACTGGTCACGAACATCTGGATCTACACCCTCAGCAAGTACAGGACCTTCCGCAGCAGCTGATGGTAGTTTTTACGCTTTTGTAGAATCATCTTTCCCTAATTATCCGGGCAAAAAAACGATTCTGAACAGTCCATGTTTTGATTTAACGAGCCAAAGTAACCCGAACCTTAGTTTCGCATACCACATGTATGGAGCATCTATGGGTAAACTGGAATTAGAAGTATCTGTCGACAATGGGATTACATGGATATCACTTTGGGCGAAGAAGAATGACCAAGGGAATCAATGGCTCACAGCATCCGTAGACTTGAATGCTTATGCAGGAAGTGTGATACAATTGAGATATATTGGAACGACGAATAACAGCTTCCAAAGTGACATGGCAGTTGATGATATTCAAATTACCACACTCCCTTGCGCTGGAATAGTTACTTCTTTCCCGTATACCGAGTCGTTTGAAACTGATTTTGGTATTTGGTCGCAAGATTTGACAGAAGACTTTGACTGGACAAGAAATTCAGGATCAACATCATCTGTAAATACAGGTCCTGATGCTGCTAATGACGGTTTATGGTACGCATACACAGAGTCATCATTCCCTAATAATCCATTCAAGTCAGCGCATTTGAATAGCCCTTGTATCGATTTATCAGGACAATCTACAGTTGTATTTAATTTCTGGTATCACATGCTTGGAGCAACAATGGGAACGCTTGCTGCAGAAGTTACCGTAGACGGAGGAGCTACTTGGAATACACTATTCATAAGAACTGGTGAACAAGCTAAAACTTGGATTCCAGCATCCATTAACTTGAGCCCTTATGCAGGTCAAATGATCCAATTGAGATTTGTAGGAAAGACGATTAATGGCTTCCAAAGTGATATGGCCATTGATGATATGTCCATCAACGTACTCAAAGGTGCTGAGAAAAGTGCCATTACAGATTTGACAGGTGTTTTATCTGATTCACCACACGTGAACATCTATCCAAACCCTGCGAGTGATTACGCAATCGTAGATGTTAGTACACTCGATTCGGATGAAATCAGTGTTTCCATTCTAGACATGCTAGGTAAAGAAGTCTACAGCGTGAGTTCTGTTGACGGTCAGGCCATCAGTCAGTTTAGAATACCAACAAGTACGTTCGCACCAGGAAGTTACATGGTTGTAGTAAAAAGCAATACAGGTGGAACGTTCAATAAAAAATTAATCGTGAGAGAATAACTCCTTGAGTTAATTGACACAAATTTAATTTTTGAGGCCAAGGAATTTATTTCTTGGTCTTTTTTTTGTCCCTTAATAATTCCTATTTTCGAGTTATGTACAATTGAAGGGCGGGACTCAAAATATCCCATCGAGGATACTCTGATCACAGGAATTCCCTCCAACCAAAATATGATATATCTCGTTACTACTTATATGGCCGCCAAACAATTAATCACAATCACTAGTTTCATATTAATTTGCATGTATTCAACTGGTCAAATATCGGTAACGATTGGCGCATCTAATAAATTTCAATCCGACAACATCTATAAGTATTCGTATGTGTATAAAAATACAGAGAGGTCAATTCGAGAACAAAATGTGTTCGATTCATATATAATTGGAATAGAGTATCAACGCAAGAAGTTGAACTTGATGATCGATTTGACTCTTAGCACAAATAATTTAAGAGTGAGCTCACTCACTACGAATCAAATAGTTAATGATCGGATAGTAAAGTATAAGAATTATTCAATAGGATACGGTTTTTTAGGAGTTAGACTGTCACCGCGATATATACTAAAAACCAAGGAGGAAAAATTCGATTTGCTAATCGGCCCTCTATTTCAAATTCAGTGGAAGCTCTATGAGCGCGAATCTGAACATTGGGACTCACTTTATCACCGCCACTCGTATTATGACAACTGGTCAGGCTATTCCAGTAGCTCGGTAGAAATCTCTTCAAGTACCCAAGAATTTGATGGAATGTCTATAGCGCCACAATCTGTAATAATGGGTTTCAGTATCAATCCAAAAATATATATCAAAAAGCTTCATATTAACTTCAATCTGAGTGTTGGGATGGGAATTACAACGAGAAGAGATAATCTATATCCCAAGGAAAATAACATTTATGGATTTGCAGAGTTAGGAATTAAATTCGGATATCAAATTGGAGCAAAATGATATGAATTAGTTCAATTTAGGATTTACATAACTCATACGGGTTACCACTTCGAATCGATCAATTTTGGATTATCAAATCTATTCTTACCTTCGAGAAAACAATCTTGGTAAAGAGCCGCACGTTGCGTAGCTTACACCGTTACAGGTAATTTACCTAGAGTGGGTTACTTTTAGATATTACGTCATTAAAAGAACAGTTGAAATTATTAATACTCATATCAGTAGTTCTTATTAGTTCATATTCGTACGGACAATTTGAAGAAGATAAAGTCTTAAATTTTAAGACTGAATTTTATTATGATTCCTGCCTATATCAAACTTCATGGGATTATTATATTGAATTTAAGGCTGAAATAATTTATAGAAGTGAATATCCAGTCACGATTGATGACTCTTACTTTGCCCAGGATGATTCAACAATTACTGTACATAAATGGTCAATCAACAAACATGATGAACCTTATTCTTACAAGTTGATTAATGACACTATTTTCATAAAGTTTGTTGACTATCATTTACATAAGGACACTCTCCTTCCATATTACGCACTGATAAAAAATGACACAATTAAGAATTTATTGGACAAAAATTATCTGAGTTCTAAAAGTTCTGGAAAATGGTTTCCACGCCAAGGATATTCGGTTTATCAAGGAGAAAAGAGTATTGTATTGAACAGTATTAAATACGATTGTTATGTTTTCAAAAATGAAGAAAAGTCAAAATCAATGGATAAAATCAAAAATACAACTAGAATAACCTACTTGGAAAAAAGCAGCCTACTACCTGTTCAGTTTATTACGACTTACTTCGATTCTTACACCGGAAATTTATTGCCAGAATATCAAATAACATTTCTTGATTCGACTACTAGTAATATTCCTGACTTCAGTGTTCCTGCAGATTTATTAATATGGAAAGACATCAAAAAAGATTGGAACGCTCAACAGAAAGCTGACTTTATGGATGATTGTCATCAAAACTGGGGAGCTGGGGTAAATTGCGATTGCTTAATTAAGTCATTTGACGGATTCATTAACTATTATGATCTTAACTTGATTAAACCAAATGCAAAATTCCTAATCATGAAAGCATATGATATCTGTGAATGATATACCTATAACACACAAAAAAAACCAGTGCAGATTTACACTTCGTGGCAGCTTATTCCCAATAAATTTCTGGATGTGCTAACTCCAACAGAAGCAATTTCTTTTCAGAAACTTCAACATGTCGTTTTGACTCAGCAGAACCTGGGTGTAAAATTTTATGTTCAAACGTTCGGTGGAGTTTTCGAACC
>NVXP01000156.1 GCA_002733985.1 Fluviicola sp.
AGTAAGTCCAATTGATCATTCAAACTATTGAGGTGCGGGTAACCAGCTGTGACAAATATACTGAGCTGCTTGGTGTCTTTTTTATACCTGTTCATACTGCTTATTTGATGTGTGAATGTTGAAGGTAGGTCGACATATCTTTGTCTCCTCGACCAGATAAATTCACAACTACAACATCATTTTTGTCAAGTTCAAGTGAATTTAATGCGGCCAATGCATGCGCACTTTCAAGTGCGGGTATGATTCCTTCGGTTTTTGTTAATTCTCGCGCTGCGATTAATGCTTCATTATCCGTTATTGGAATACTTTTCGTTCTTCCTGAATCAATGGAAAATGCATGAAGTGGTCCAATTCCAGGGTAATCCAATCCCGCTGAAATTGAATGTGGTTCGGTCACTTGTCCAAATTCGTCCTGCATTAATAATGTCATGCTCCCGTGCAATACTCCCGGCGTTCCTAAAATTGATGTTGCGGCTGATTTACCGGAATTCAATCCATGTCCAGCTGCTTCAACGGCAATTAATTCAACGTTTTCGTCATCGTAAAAATGGTAGAAAGCTCCTGCTGCGTTACTTCCTCCTCCAACGCATGCAACAACTTTAGTCGGTGATGATTTACCAGTTTTAGCATACAGCTGCATCTGAATTTCTTTGGAAATAATGGATTGAAAATGCGCAACGATTTCTGGATAGGGATGAGGTCCAACGACACTTCCAATTAAATAATAGGCATCAGGATGATTAATCCAGTGCCGTATCGCTTCATTCGTTGCATCTTTCAAGGTTCGACTTCCACTAGTTGCAGGTATCACGGTTGCACCTAAAAATTCCATTCGTTGAACATTGGGGGCTTGACGTTCGATATCTATTTCTCCCATGAAAATAATACACTCCATATCCATCAGAGCGCAAGCCGTAGCCGTAGCAACTCCATGTTGACCAGCACCAGTTTCTGCAATAATTTGATGCTTCCCCATCGATTTTGCCAACAATATTTGCCCAATTGCATTGTTGATTTTATGCGCACCGGTATGATTAAGATCTTCTCGTTTTAAGTAAATCGAACAACCATGCTTATTACTTAATTTCTCGGAGAAATAGAGTGGAGTAGGGCGTCCAACATAATCTTCCAACAAGGAAATATACTGTTTGTTAAATGCGGGATCGTTTTTCTTTTCGCGAAAGGAATGCGTCAATTCTTCAACATTGGGACGCAATAATTCGGGGATGAATGCACCTCCGAATTCGCCGTAAAAGCCCATTTCATCTGGTAGCGTTTCTATTTTCACCATTTCAGTTCTTAATTTGTTCAATAAATTGGATGAGCTCAGAGGTGTTTTTGTCGCCTGGCGCCTGTTCAAATCCACTGTTGAGATCAATTCCAGCAAATTTTGGATGTTGAAAGCTCTTTAATGCTTGCACAGAACTGGGCCGTATTCCTCCGCTCAAAAAAAAGGGAATCGCTCCTTTGTAGTTAGATAAGATTGACCAATCATATTGCTGTCCAGAACCACCATGATGAGGTGTTTTTGTGTCGAACAGAAAGAAATCAACGTGGGCTTCGTAGTCCGCTGTGCTATCGAATTCAAATTGGTCATCTACCCCAAATGCTTTAATTACACTTATTTCTGGAGCGAATAGAGAACAAAATTCAGGTGTTTCATGTCCGTGTAATTGTACTGCATCAAGTGATTGCTCTGCAATGTGTTCATTGATTTCAGCGGAAGAAGCATTCACAAAAACACCAACTTTTAGTGCGTCCTTAACAACTGGCGTAGTGTTCACAAATCGCTTTGAGTTTTCATAAAAGATGAACCCAACATAATCTGTAACTCCCTCGATTTTTTGAACTTGTTCATCCGAACGCATTCCGCATACTTTGATCAACATACTTGCGAAGGTTTGAACTTGAGTGAAGCCAAGGCATCGGCTGGATTTGAATTACTCAAAATGTGCTCGCCAATGAGTGCTCCATGATATCCTTTTTCAGATAGTTTTATTAGATCAGTTTTAGAGCGAATACCAGATTCTGAAATGCACAACTTGCCCTCAGGAATGAAATTGTATAGATCAAAAGAGGTTTGAATTGTCGTTTTTTGTGCTTGTAAGTCACGGTTATTTACACCAATAACATCAACTAGGTCATTTACCTTTTTTAGTTCATTGTAGCTGTGACATTCCATGATGACTTCCATTCCGAGTGATTGTGCCATGATCGTTAAATGCAAGGCCTGTTCCTTCGTCAAGATTTCAGCAATGAGCAAAATGACATCTGCCCCAATAGCTTTTGATTCAAACAATTGAATTTCGTCTATAATGAATTCTTTACGCAAGATGGGGATTGATATTGCTGACTTGAGTAAGCTCAAGTCTTCGTTTGATCCTCCGAAATAGAAATAGTCTGTCAAGCACGAGATTGCTGCTGCACCACCTGCTTCGTAGACTTTACCTTGCTGAAGAACATCCAAATCCTTGTTAATTAAGCCCGCACTTGGAGATTTTCGTTTAATTTCTGCGATAATTCCAAAATGATCGGATCTTAACTTCTCTTTAAGTGAGAGCGTTTTGGATGAGAACAATTCAGCTTCTTCAAAATCCTTATAGCTAAATTTTTGCTTTAGCAATTCGACTTCTTTTTTCTTTGTGACGATAATTTGATCGAGAATTTTCATAAATAATAAGTTGTTGTCGAAAAGGAAGTGAGCTTCGCTTTCCCTGTTTGAATAAATTGTAGCGCTTCGGTAAATAGTTCTTTCACTGAAGTTGATGGATGATAAAGCTGTAAGGCGACGGCAACATTTGCGGCAACGACGGAGTTTTGTGGATCACTTCCATGTCCTCCTAAAATTGAGTGTAGTGTCTGAGCAGCATCGTGTACCGTACGACCTCCTCGAATAGCCGACAACTGGAGATTTGTAGCCCCAAATGAAGATGCATTTAACACAGTATCACTTTGACCTCCCAGTACACGTGTATCATCAGTCAGAGAAATTTCGTCAAAACCATCCATTCCATAAAGCACACGGTAATTGGTTCGATTCGTTCTCAATAAATGTTGATACATTCTTGCGAGTTCTAGGGAATACGTTCCAGTTAATTGATATTTCGGTTGCGCTGGATTGACAAGAGGTCCTAAATTGTTGAATATCGTTCTTACGCCTAATTTTTTCCGGATTGGAGCAACTTTTTTCATCGTTGGATGAAAGAGTGGAGCATGCAGAAAACAGATGTTCCGTTCATCTAGTTGACGTTGAAGCTCTCCTTCGTCTTGCGTGAAAACAACACCAAGTTCTTCCAAAACATTCGATGATCCACACAAAGAGCTGACACCGTAATTTCCATGCTTAATGACTTTTTTGCCCATTGCTGCTAGGACAAAAGCAGTTGTTGTGGAAATATTAAAGGTGTTTTTGCCATCTCCGCCTGTTCCACATAAATCAATCGCCTGTTCACTATCCAGTTCGATGCGATTCGCTAATTCCAATAAGGCAGAACGAAACCCGCTCATTTCTTGTAATTGTGCACCTCTCATTTGAATAATCATCAACATTCCACTGATGACCTCGGGAGTAAATTTCTCTTCTTCGATCGCAAATATGAATGAATGGGCTTCCTCGAATGTGAGATGCTCGTGATGTAATAACTTATCTAGTAAATGTTTCATGTTTATACGTTTAACCAGTTTGATATGATTGTTCTCCCGTTTGGTGTTAATATGGATTCAGGGTGAAATTGAACCCCGTAAATCGGGAGGCTAGAATGTTCCATTGCCATGTTTTCTCCGGATCTTAACTGTGCTATTGGGCGAAGGACTTCTGGAAGTTTACTGACATGCCAACTATGGTATCTCCCAACTTCAATGTTTTCACTTAGAGAATTAAAAAGAGGACTCGATGTGTCCAATCGAATCAGTGATTGTTTGCCATGAATCGCCTTGGGAGATTGTGAAATTTCTCCTCCAAAATGTTCTGCAAGAGCTTGATGCCCCAAACAAACACCTAAGATTTTTTTAGTCGATGCATATCTGGAAATCACTTCCAATAAGCGTCCTGATTCCGAGGGGATTCCTGGACCAGGTGAAAGCAATATCGCATCTGAATCATCTATTTTCGAGAAATCTATTTGGTCATTTCGCTGAACGTTCACTTCACAATTAGCCTCTTCCAAGTAGCGAACGAGGTTGTAAACGAAGGAATCGTAATTATCGATAACTGTTATTTTTTGCATGATTCGGTCAGGTTAGTTGGTTGACATGATTTTGTTGCTCGGTCAATGGCCGTTCTTAAGGCTCGTAGTTTGTGATGTACTTCCTTCGTTTCACTTGTCGGATTTGAATCAAGTACAATCCCTGCTCCAGCTCTAAAGTGAAGGACATTGTTCCTACTCAAAATGCTGCGAATCACAATTGCGGTATTCAGATTTCCGTTTGCGCCGATTAGACCAATTGCACCTCCGTAAAAATTGCGGTTGTCTGGTTCGTACTTCTGAATCAACTCTAAAGCTTTCGGTTTTGGAGTGCCAGAAAGTGTTCCCGCTGGAAAAGAATGACACAAAGCTTCAAATGAATTATCTGATTTCAATTCTCCAGTAACTTTCGAAACCATATGTGTCACATGACTGAAGTGCTGGACCTCCTTGTATTTCTCTACCTTGACTGATGTGCAGTCCCGACTTAAATCGTTTCGGGCCAAATCAACAAGCATGGTATGTTCGGCATTTTCTTTTTCGTCCTGTAGCAGAAATTCTAGCCCGCGTTGATCTTCTTCTTGATTACCTGTGAGTGGAACGGTACCTGCAATTGGATGTATCTCTGCTTTGCCTTCGTTGATTAAGAGCTGCGCTTCTGGTGATGATCCAAATAATCGGTATTCTTCAAAATCAAAATAGAACAAATACGGTGAAGGATTTAAACGCCGTAGCTCGCGATAAACTTGAAAGTCATCACCAAAAAATGGCTGCTGAAATTCGTTGGAAAGAACGAGCTGAAAAACATCTCCTCTCTCGCAATGTTGAATTCCTTTTTTCACCAATTCCGAAAATTCGGTATCACTAAAATTTGATTGTTCACTCCCAATCGTTTCGAATGGAAGTTCTAGGATACTGTTCTTCTGAAAAAGATGATGTATCAACGTAGGTTCTTCAATCTTGGAATGACTGTTCTCTAGTAAATATCCATCGGAGGTGAAGTGATCAATTACAATTATGTATTTGAAAATGAATAAATGTAAGTCCGGGAGATCTGATTCATATGAGGATTTTTGTATGTGTGTTTCATCTCTCAGATTGAATTCAAATCCCATTCTTCCGAAAAAACCATTGAATTTTTCCTCGGCAAATTGAAAATCATCTAGGATGTCTTGAACCTGTTTTGCTTTTGAAATACTGGGGTCTAAAGTAATCGTTTGGATATTTCCGCTTGTCGAAATGCGTAAAGTTTGATCTTGGAGTGTCAGCTCAACAATTGGATCACAGCCAATAAATGATTTGCTGTCCTGTCGGGAATGATAATCATTGCTTTCAAGTAAACATGTTTTGCGGTGATGGTGTCGAAGTGACAAATACAATTCTACGGGAGTATAGACATCTGCCGAGAATGGACTGAGGGTTGAATAAATATGCATGAGAAGATAAATTTGAAAAATGATGCAAAAAAAAAGCGGCTCGTTGAAAAACGAACCGCTCATGAATATGGAAAACTACAAACTAGTGCCACACACGCCAACGATTCGTTGAGTGCCACCACCAACCGATATTTATCGGGTTTGTATTTTGTGTCATTTTGTACATCTCTGCAAATATCACAATTATTTTTTCAAAAAAACAACCGATTATCCAATTATTTTTTTTCCCTTTGTAAAACCAATGAGAAAGCACACAACATATACTTGGTTCTGGAACGACATGAAAAATTGAGCGTTGGATCATTTATTGTTTTAAAATAACTAAAAATCCTGACGCGAAACGTCAGGATTTTTTTTGTTTAAATAGGTACATTTATAGGAACTTGAATTATGAAATTAGCAGATAAGATAAGTCGGGGAGAGCGGCCATTTGTGGTTGCAGGCCCCTGCAGTGCGGAAAGTGAACAACAAGTGATGTCAATTTGCAAGGAAGTTGCGCAAAATTCATCTGTGAAATTATTACGAGCTGGGATTTGGAAACCAAGAACGCGACCGAATAGTTTTGAAGGCTTGGGAGAAATTGCACTTCCTTGGTTAGTAAATGCAGGAAAGGCAACAAACCTTCCTACAACAACTGAAGTAGCGAATAAAAAACATGTCGAAGCAGCGCTCAAAGCAGGAATTGATGTTTTATGGATCGGAGCACGAACGACAGTGAATCCATTTGCAGTGCAAGAAATTGCTGATGCTCTTAAGGGAATTGAGATTCCAGTGATGATCAAAAATCCAATCAATCCTGATTTACAATTATGGTTGGGTGCATTTGAACGTTTTGAACAAGCTGGAATTACTGATTTAACCGCAATTCATCGTGGATTTTCTGTGTATAAACACGCGAAGTATAGAAATGTTCCGAGCTGGCAAATTCCAATTGCTTTGAAGGAAGAACGACCAGATTTACCTATCATCTGTGATCCAAGTCATATCACCGGTAGACGCGATCTTCTGTTGGAGGTTAGTCAAAAAGCGATGGATTTAAACTTCGAAGGATTGATGATTGAAACGCATCCAAATCCTGATGAAGCTTGGTCAGATGCGGCTCAACAAGTAACGGGAGATGGGTTGAAAGATATCCTTTCTCAATTGGTTCTGCGTTCGGTAGAAGTTTCTGAAGATCTACAAGGAATGATGAAAGAACTCCGAACGAAAATTTCCGTTTTAGATGATCGAATTTTTGAAATATTAGGAGCTCGAATGGAACTGAGTGAAGAAGTTGGACAGTTAAAACGTGAGAATAGCTTAACGATTTTACAACAAGATCACTGGAAGCAAGTGATCGATTCACGGATTGAGAACCGTGGTGATTACCGACTAACGCAGCAATTTGTACGCCAATTGATGGATGCAATTCACCAAGAGTCTATTCGTCATCAAACGAAGGTTATGAATACTAAAAAACAAAGTTCATGAAACAAGTTATTTCTTCGCGCGAATTGAAAGGTATTATAGCCGCGCCGTCTTCCAAAAGTGATGGACAAAGAGCAATTTTAGCAGCTGGATTGAGTAAGGGAATCACAACAATAAATCGAATTGGACAAAGCGACGACGAACAGTCAATGCTCCAGAATATTGAGCAATTAGGAGCGACGATTCAAACGATTTCTGGTGATTGTACGGAAATTCACGGAATTCAACAATTTCCAAATCAAGCAGAATTAAACGCAGGAGAAAGTGGCCTTGGCATGAGGTTAATCACTGGGGTTTGTGCTGGTCAAGAAGGAAAATTCACGATTAACGGGGAAGGTTCACTCTTAAAACGACCACAATTGTTCTTTGAAGAACATTTAACCCAAATGGGAGTTCGAGTACTGTCCAATAATGGTTTCTTACCGATCACTGTTTGTGGAAAAATGATTGGAGGGAAAGTTGAAATCGATGGAAGCGCTTCATCCCAATTTCTCTCAGGAATGCTAATGTCCTTACCTTTAATTCAAGAGGATTCTACGTTAATTGTGCGAAACTTGAAGAGCATTCCTTATGTTCAAATGACCTTGAATACCTTGCATTCATTTGGAATTGAAGTAATTCACGAAAATTTTGAACGATTTTCAATTGCAGGAAATCAATCATACAGCTGTAATGAATATTCTATTGAGGGAGATTGGAGCTCGGCGAGTTATTGGCTGGTTGCATCGGCACTTGGTGATTCCGTATCGATTTCTGGATTAAATTTAGAGAGCGCTCAAGCTGATAAAGCCTTGCTTCAAATGTTGGAGGATGCGAATTGTTCGCTTGACTTCAGCAATGATTCCATTTCTGTTGATGGTTCGAATAGAACTTCATTCAATGTTGATGCTACACATTGCCCTGATTTATTTCCTGCTTTGGTTACGTTAGCAGCATTTTGTGATGGTGTTTCAACTATCTCGGGTGTACATCGACTAAAAAATAAAGAGAGTGATCGCGGGACAGTTCTTCAAGAAGAATTTGGGAAATTGGGATTGAAGATCGAATTGCTTGGAGATAAAATGCTAATCCATGGAGGAAGTAAATTAACTGCAGCACCTGTTGATTCCCACAATGATCATCGAATTGCGATGTGTTTAGCAATTGTAGGGACTAAAATTGACGGGGAAATGACGATTTCAGGTGCCGAAGCTATTTCAAAGAGTTATCCTGGTTTCTGGGATGATTTTTCCGCTTTGTCCTAGATATTTGTTGAGTCATCGAATTCATATTCAGTTAATTGTGTCTGATAGTTAAGATTGGTAGATTGTCGTAACCAATAACTTTAGATATGATTAAAAAATTAACAGCAGAATTTTTGGGTACAATGTGGCTTGTACTTGGTGGGTGTGGTAGTGCGATGCTAGCAGCAGGATTTCCTGAGTTAGGAATAGGCTTTGTTGGAGTTGCATTGGCCTTTGGACTTACCGTTGTAACAATGGCTTATGCAATTGGATCAATTTCAGGAGCACATTTAAATCCAGCCGTTTCAATCGGTCTTTGGATGGGCGGTAGATTTAGTGCGAAGGAATTACTGCCTTATATTGGATCACAAATTTTAGGTGGAATTGCAGGTGCAGCTGTTCTTTATATTATCGTAACAGGAACCGAAGGTGGCGTAATTGGTGATTTTGCGGCGAATGGCTATGCCGAACATTCTCCAGGTGAATTTGACATGGCAGCAGCATTCACAACTGAGTTTGTGATGACTTTCTTCTTTCTGATTGTCATTTTGGGAGCAACAAGTAAAAAAGCATCTCCCGGTTTTGCGGGATTAGCAATTGGTCTATGTTTAACATTGATTCATTTGATCAGCATTCCAGTTACGAATACTTCAGTAAACCCTGCTAGAAGTATTAGTCAAGCGATTTTTGTAGGAGATTGGGCTATTGGTCAATTATGGTTATTCATTCTTGCGCCAATTCTAGGAGCTATCCTTGCAGGATTAGTTTCAAGATTTCTTTTCTCAGACGAAAAATAGTTTCTTAAATGTTACGGGAAAGAGGGCAGTTTCGATAGTTATCGGAATGTCCTCTTTTTTATGCGAATGAAACTCGTATTTACTCTAGACTTTTCCTTTGCGACTTGACGAGTCAAGCTTGCGGCCTTTGAGGTGAAAAACTAAAACTCCTCAGTCACAAACTCCCAATCCTTCACCGCTTCAAATCGTGCTTGTGCTTCCTTATTAGATGGATGTTGTAACAACGATTCTACCGAAACAGTTGGAACTTCATCAACCAATAAATCTTCGCGAATAAAAATGAAGTTGAACCCTAACTCATTTGCTCCAACCAATCGATAACCTTTGTGATTTGCCAATTTGGTCATTGCAACAGGAGACGCACCGTGATAAGTTGGATGTTTCCCCGGATACATGTACTCAGGATCATAAGGAACAATGATGTCATTCATTCCAAATTCGTTGTGCGTTTCTATAATCACAATGAGCGGCTTGACAACTTCCATCGCTTTCCATACCCAATAATCATTTCCGTCGATGTCAATTGAAAGAAGACCAATTTCGCCTTCAAATCCAGCATCTTTGATCAGTTCATTGATGTTTTCTGCAGTAATCATCGCGTGTTTGAAAACTACCGGTGATTTATGCGTGTTTTGGTGTCGACCGAAAAAATAGGCTCCACGCTCAAGTGCTTGCATATTCCCATCCATGAATAATCCAGAAAAGCGGTGGTGGTAGTGCAGATTTGCTGAATTACTGTTGATTCCATCGTCTGATCCAAACTCAATAAACGTACGATTAGGCATGTCCAATAAAACGAACAAGTACAACAACATTCCGTCTTCCTCAAATTGAGAGAATACTTTCAATCCTGTATCTTGAACCGAGCACAAAGCTCCTTCTTTCTGCATGTCCTGATAGTGCAAGTACAAACGTTGTTGACGTAAATTTACACTCAGGTTCATCTTACCGCGAACCTTGTAATATTTCAGGTATTTCTTGAGGTAGTGTTTCAGCATTCTATTCGACGATCAAGATGTAATTATTCTTTTTCCCTTTTCCGAGTAGGAGGTATTTATTGTTGATCAAAGAATCAGCCGTAATGATAAAATCATCACTCACTTTCGTTTTATTTACCGAGATAGCATTTCCTTTCAATTCACGTCGTGCCTCACCGTTTGATTTCAAAAAGCCAGTTTTAGCGGAAAGAGCGTCAATGATTCCTAAGGTTCCAATCTCTTCTCGAGAAATAGTTGCTTGAGGAACTCCAGGGAAAATTGAGAAAAATTCTTTCTCAGTTAATGCCTTCAGATCTTCTGTCGTCGATTTACCAAACAATATTTTAGATGCGGCAATGGCTGTTTGCAATGCTGCTTCTCCATGAACGCGAATAGTGATGTCTTCTGCTAGGGCCGATTGCAATACACGTAGATGAGGTGCTTCGTTGTGCGTAGCGATCAATTGCTCGATTTCCTCGCGATCCTTTAACGTAAAGATCTTAATGTATTTCTCTGCATCTTCATCTGAAGATCTCAACCAAAATTGGTAAAACTCATATGGAGGTGTTCGTTCTGCATCCAACCATACGTTTCCACCTTCCGATTTTCCGAACTTCGATCCGTCTGCTTTTTTAATAAGAGGAGTAGTTACTGCGTATGCTTCACCACCTCCTTTTCGGCGAATCAATTCTGTTCCAGTAACGATATTTCCCCATTGATCAGAACCACCCATCTGCACGATGCAACCTTTGTGTTTGTTCAAATGGAAGAAATCATATCCTTGTACCAGTTGGTAGGAGAATTCTGTAAATGACATTCCTGTTTCCAAGCGCGACTTCACTGAATCCTTCGCCATCATGTAATTGACAGAAAGGTGTTTTCCAACGTCACGAATAAAATCCAAGAAACTGATGTCCTTGAACCAATCGTAATTATTAACCATCTCAGCAGCATTATCTCCTTCGAAATCAAGGAAACTTTCCAACTGTTTTCGAACACCTTCCACATTTTTATTCAATGTTTCTGTATCCAATAAATTTCGCTCTTGCGATTTTCCAGAAGGATCACCAACCATTCCAGTTGCTCCACCTACTAAGGCATACGGTTTATGTCCCGCGCGCTGAAAATGCACTAAAATCATTATTTGCACCAAGCTTCCAACATGCAATGAATCAGCTGTTGGATCGAAACCAATGTATCCAGAAGATGCTTTTTTGTTCAAGGCTTCTTCCGTTCCCGGCATTATATCGTGGATCATTCCTCTCCACTGGAGTTCTTCAATAAAATTCTTTGGCATTTTTACTTTTTATTTACCGCTAGTAAGCGATTTAAATACTTCTTCTAATGATTTCTCTTCTTTCTTCAAGGTCAAAATGAGGAGGTTGTTTGCTTGAGCGAATTGTGCAATGACTTTTCTTAAATCAACATCTTGTTTCGATTCAAGTAACCATCCATCTTGGAATTTTTCAACCTTACTCACAACATCAATTTTTTGCAATTGGCTGCGGCTTACATTTCCTTCAAACTCAGCATAAATTGTTCGTGTTCCAGCTGCTGTTTGTAATTCGGATGCTTTATTATCGGCAACAATTTCCCCGCGATTAATAATCACTACGCGGTCACAAATTGCTTCTACTTCCTGCATGATGTGCGTTGAAAGCATTACGGTCTTTTCCTTACCAATCTCCTTGATCAGATGTCGAATTTCTACTAACTGATTGGGATCTAATCCTGATGTTGGCTCATCTAAAATCAATACTGCAGGATCATGAATAATTGCCTGAGCTAATCCAACACGTTGACGATATCCTTTTGAGAGCATCCCGATTTTTTTGTTCTGCTCGACTTCCAAACCAACAGAATTGATCATTTCAGCAACGCGATCCTTGAGGTTCTTGATTTTGTATATTTTCCCAACGAAGGTCAAATACTCCTTCACATACATGTCCAAATACAAAGGGTTGTTTTCAGGAAGATATCCGATCAATTTTCGTGTATCTAAACTATCCACTGAAACTGGAAGTCCACAAACCTTAACTTCTCCTTCTGAGGATGAAATATAGCCTGTGATAATTTTCATTGTTGTTGACTTCCCAGCACCATTTGGCCCTAGAAATCCCACTATTTCTCCGCTCTTCACGTTGAATGAAATATCTTTCACGGCAGCCTGTTCGCCGTAGTACTTAAATAGGTTTTTTACCTCTATGGACATGCAATCGATTTTGAAGAAACGAATTTAAGGAATATTTAGCTGTTCCTCGCTTGAAGCGTCGGGATTCGGGTTATTATTGAGTGAATGGGGCATTTAGGTACATGATGGCGAACTTTTCTCAATTATTGTTCTTAGCTTTAGTACATATACATTATTCATTGCTCTACTAGAAAGTAGCACAAACTAATACTTAACGCACCACAAAACTCACTCTTAATGCTCCCAATTATCTACATCGTTTTCACGGGTTTCGTGATTCTGATTATTCTTCTCGCGTATCGAAAAATCTTACACAAGATGGCGATTCCAGCTCGTGAGCGCTCTAAGAAATTCATGATTGCTACGGGGTTCGTTTTTGGATGGCTCGCCTATCTTTTTATCATTTCCTTGACTGGAACATTGAAGGATTTAAATTTACCTCCGAAATTTCCCTTGTTGATTTTTCTTCCCCTCTTGATAGGCTTCTTAATTTTTTATCGTTCATCGAAAAACAGTTCTGTCATAAAAGCTACTCCCAAAACCTGGCCCGTCTATTTCCAATCTTTTCGAATTGTTGTAGAGTTGATCTTGCTCTATACCTTCTATGCTGGAGTTATTCCTGAAAGTGCGACGTTTGAAGGATGGAATTTTGATGTGCTAATGGGAGTGTCTGCTCCATTTGTAGCCTACCTTTTTGTTCGACAGAAAGGGTCAAAAGGCCTATTGTACTTGTGGAATGTTATTGGAATTGGGATGGTACTTTTTGTTGGCTACATTATTGCCTCGTCGATGTACTTTCCTCAAACCTGGGGAAGTGAAGTTCCATTGGTTAATATGACGTTTATTGAAATGCCATACCTTCTTTTAGCAGGGTTTTTAGCTCCTCTGGCAATATTCATGCATGTAGTTTCTCTGATCCATTTACGCAACTAATCAAATAAGCTGATTATCTTTGGGGCATGGCTGTTAAGGGCAAAGTTTTAAAATCAACAGGGAAATGGTACATCGTCGAATTGGAAGACGGTGAGATCGTGAATTGTCGTATGCGCGGGAAATTGCGCTTAGATGGTCTGCGAACAACAAACCCCATTTCAGTAGGCGATGTAGTTTCACTGCATGAAGATATTGACGGCGAAGGGAACCGTGTCATTACGGGGTTCGATAAACGACGGAATTATATTGTGCGAAAGTCGACGAATTTGTCGAAGCAAATGCAAATTCTAGCGGCGAATATCGATCGGGCATACTTGATCGTCACATTGAAGTCTCCTGAAACTCATTTGGCTTTCATCGATCGTTTTTTGGTTTCGGCTGAATCATTTCGAATTCCAGTTACACTTTTGTTCAATAAAACGGATTTGTATTCGGAAGATGATCAAGAATATGCGGATGCCTTGTGCTACATGTATGAGAATATCGGATATCCATGTGTTCAAATGTCAGCAACAGAGAAAAAAAACATTGACTTTTTGCGCGATGATGTGAATGGGAATCAGGTTATGATTTCTGGTCACTCAGGAGTAGGGAAGAGCACGTTGATCAACGCGATTGATTCGAATTTGGATATTCGAACAGGTGAAATTTCTCTAGCACATCAACAAGGGCAGCACACAACAACTTTCGCAGAAATGCACAAAGTTGCAACTGGAGGATACATTGTTGATACGCCAGGAATTCGCGCCTTTGGAATTACCGAGTTGGAAAAAAGTGTGATGTCGCATTATTTCCCGGAAATGCGCAAGAGGATGAATGAATGTAAATTCAACAATTGTAAGCACATGAATGAACCAAAATGTGCGATAAAAGAAGCGATAGAAGCAGGTGAAATTGATGAGAGCCGTTATGCTACATATATGCAATTGATGGAAGAAGATCAAAATGAAACCTATCGAAAGAGTGCCTTTGTATGAGGATATTGATTCAACGAACAAGCGAAGCATCAGTTAGAATAAATGGTGAAATTCACGGAGAAATTGAACGTGGATTGGTCGTCTTACTCGGAATCGAAACAGAAGATACTCAAGACGACATTGATTGGTTGGTTCGAAAATTAATAGCCCTACGCATCTTCAATGATTCAGATGGGAAAATGAACAATTCAGTAGCTGATATCAACGGTGAATTTTTAGTCATTAGCCAATTTACACTCCACGCTTCAACAAAAAAAGGAAACCGACCAAGTTACATCAAGGCAGCTCGACCAGAAATTGCAATCCCACTTTACGAAGAATTTATTCGAATTTTGCGAAAAGAATCAACTTTAACCGTTGCAACGGGTATTTTCGGAGCAGATATGAAGGTTCAGTTAATTAATGATGGTCCTGTCACGATTTGGATCGACTCAAAAAACCGCGAATAATGGAAATCAAAGAAGCTCAAAAAATTGTCGACGATTGGATCAAAAAATTTGGAGTGCGTTACTTTGATGAAATGACGAACACGGTAATGCTCATGGAAGAAGTGGGTGAAGTTGCTCGAATCATGGCACGCCGATATGGAGAACAAAGCGAAAAAGAGAGTGATAAAAACAAAGATCTTGGGGACGAAATGGCAGATGTAATGTTTGTCTTGATTTGTCTTGCGAATCAAACGGGAATCGATCTGGAAGAGGCGTTGAAGAAAAACCTGGAAAAGAAAACGAAGCGGGATTCAACGAGGCATTTGGACAACGAAAAATTGAAGTAACATGAAAGCATTGTATGTTTTAGTTATCGCGGTTATTGTTCTTTCTTGCTCGAATGAAAATGCTTCACCTGAAGCGAAAGTTGATTCAGAAAAGCACATAGAAGAAATTTCAAATACATCACTTGTGTTGCTTGGAACAATTCAGGACGCAGGATTTCCTCAGATTGCCTGTAAGAAAGAGTGCTGCAAAAATGTATATGAACATCCTGAACTTCAACGATTGGTTGCTTCTCTTGGTTTGATTGATGTACCGAACCATAAAACGTATTTGTTTGATGCGACACCAGATATTTCTCTTCAAATGAAACGACTCACAGAGTTTGAAGGAAAGAGTCAAAATGAATTTGTTGACGGTATATTTTTGACGCATGCACACATTGGACATTACACCGGGTTGATGTATTTGGGTAAGGAAGCAACAGATGCCAAGAATATTCCTGTTTTTTCTATGCCTAGAATGAAGGAGTTTTTAACGAATAATGGTCCTTGGAGCCAACTCGTTAGTCGTGGAAATATTAGACTTGAGGAAATACAAGATCAAATTAGTGTAAAGCTTTCTGATGAAATTGAAGTAACACCTTTTCTTGTTCCGCACAGAGATGAATTTTCTGAAACTGTCGGCTACTTAATTAAGGGACCCAATAAAACAGCACTGTTCATTCCGGATATTGATAAATGGAACAAATGGGATCAGAACATTCTGGATGAAATCAAGAAAGTGGATTACGCTTTTTTAGATGCTACATTCTACAGCGGAAAAGAAATTAATAATCGGGATATTTCTCAAATTCCTCATCCTTTTATCATAGAGAGTTTTGAGACATTCAAGGAATTAGATAAAGATGAACGGAATAAAATTATTTTTATCCACTTCAATCATACGAATCCAGTAATTGATATTGATAGTGACGAGGCCAAAGAAGTCATTAAGAATGGGTTTCGCGTAGGTAGACCAAATGAGGTGTTTGAATTGTAAGTACTCGCTATTTCATACCCTTTGAGTTCCTAAGGTTTCCAACAACAACCTTATCAATCGGAAAAGTCATCATTTCTTGAGATCGTTCATTAATAGTAACCCAACGAAATTTTTCACCTTCTCCTGTAATAGGAACGTATTGCCCGATTCCTTTTTGTGTGAATGAATCTCATTCTTAATAGTTAGTGAGCTTTTTTTTCAAGCCAATTGTTCATTGAAATTAAACCTTTGTCATTCTGAACTGTCAAAGCAATGATAACATAAAACTCAAACTATGAAACTTCAACTTCTATCACGCAATTTGGCGTTCGTTTTTATTGTTCTAGCATTTTCAAATCTTGGGTTCTCCCAATTACTTCCATCCATAGGAGTAGGAAGTTTACCAAACGATTCAGACCCTATCTGTTCTTACCCAATTCCAGTTACACCAGACATGACGTTTGATTCCTATCCTTTCTTTAACGGTGATGTCATCCCAGATTTCACGTTATATGATCTAAACGGTGATTCGTTGAATATGCAATCGCTTCTTAGTAATGGGAAACCCGTAGTTATTGTTGCCTTGAACTATACATGCCCGTACGTTAGAAATAAGGTTGCCATCTATAATGATATTCTTACGACCTACGGAAGTCAAGTAGAAATTATTGGAATTTACCAACTTGAAGCGCATCCAGACAATGATTACAGTCCGAATTCGGGAACATACGGAAATGTTTCGGCAAACGTTAATGCAGGAATAGTGATCGATCAACATGCAACATACCTTGATCGTAAATTAGCCGCTCAGCAATTGATTAGCAATGAAGGGTTGAATATCCCCGTTTATATGGATGGACCGTGTAATGAGTGGTGGGAAGCTTTTGGTCCTGGCCCAGCGAGTGGATATATCATTAAACCCGACGGAACTGTTTTTGTTAAGCACGGTTGGTTTGATAAAATTGCCAATGGACATGATATTTATTGTGACTTGGATAGTTTATTCGGAATCCAATGCAATGGTACAGTTCCAGATGGACAATTCACGATGAGCTTAACAACAAACGATACTGTTTATGGACAACCTGGTACGACTATAGACTGCGAAGCGGATTTGATTAACAATTCTGGAGGGGATGTTCTAATAGAAATTGATCGCGATCAAAACAATATGGATATTGGCTGGGCATCTGCAATTTGTGCAGATATCTGTTTAAACGAAACCGCAGATACTTACAGTTTTCTACTTGCCGCTGGAACAACACAGCACTTCTATATGCACTTTTACTCTGACGCGTTAACTGAAGGTGAAAGCAATACAAAAATGGTCTTTAGGAATGCCAATGACTTTTCAAATCAGTACGTTCAAGATTTTTATGCCGTTTCCAGCTTCACGGCCAGTGTAGATGATTTATACCAGGAGGTACCGTCATTCACATTGGCTCCAAATCCATTTTCAGAGTTCGTTTCAATAAAGATTGATAACAATCAAAAGATCAATACAATTCGACTGGTTTCAATTTCAGGAAATGTTCTCCGAGAATTTTCAAATGTAAATGCCCTAAGCTTTCAATTAGAAGCAAATGGAGTTCCCAGCGGAATCTACTTTATTGAGCTTGAATTGAACAATGGAACCACTGGACGACAAAAGGTGATAATCGTTGATTAACAAAACGTATAGTGGGGGTGTTTTTTACTTAAAAGAATGCCTCCATTTAAGGTATAAGTTTAGCTTAAATGTAACGCTGATGACATTCTAACTAGCGAGGATAAATCAGATTATCGACTAGTGGAATTACCCTTTAATTTCTCAACAACAATTTTATCAATCGGAAAAGTCATCATTTCTGGAGATAGTTCATCAATACTAACCCAGCGAAATTTTTCACCTTCCTCAGTAACAGGAATCGCATGACTTGTTACGAAGATTTCTCCTGAATAATCGCTCACTTCATAATAGAAACTAATCAATTGATCGGACTTTCGAAAAGCTGATTGCTGATAGAAATCATTGACATAAATAAGCTCGCCAATTGTTGCGTCAATACTTAATTCTTCTGAAAGTTCTCGTTTGAGACAATCCACCAATCCCTCACCAAATTCCAATCCTCCACCAGGGAATTTCGTGAATGAGTGCCCATTTCGACACTCATCGGAAATCAATACTTCGCCATCGAGGTTTCGGATAATTCCATAGACTCGAAGATTGTAGCGTTTTACCTCGCTCACTTTGCTAGAATTGCAGCAATATTTGGTTTGAAATACAAATCCGATTTCAAGATTTTTCCATCCTCGCGGTAAATTGCATTTCCGTCTTTGTCCAATTTACTCATATTCGAGCGTTGAATTTCTTCAAAAACTTCTGCAATCTTATGCTGCATACCGTGCTTGAGAATCGTTCCACACAAAATGTACAATTGATCACCCAAAGCATCTGCAACTTCCACTAGATCACCATTCTTGGCAGCTTCTAAATATTCTTCATTCTCTTCCTGCATCAAACGGTGGCGTAATTCAATATCACCAGTTGAAAGATCTGTTGTTGGAGTATGATTGTTCGAAATACCAAAAGCATCGTGAAAAGTTTCTACTGCTGAAATTGTGTTTTTAAGTGTCATCTGAAGTTGTTTAGAGCAAAAGTAGTAGGAATTTTTTTATCGAAGATCAAATGATCATCCGAGTGTTCGATTTTCAGATCATTCGATAGTTTACCCTTAAAGATTATTAGATTTGACCAATGGATAAATCACGTATTTACAGAAGTATCTTCAGGGTTTCAATAGCGATGTTCATCTTTGGAACACTCCATCGAATTATGCATTGGCCTTTTGGGGTTGAAGTTTCAATCTGTGCGCTTATCCTAATTTCGATCTCATCTGTTTTATATTTTTCTTCGAAACTTGAAAAAACGTTCATAGATGAACTTGCAATCGTGGGGATTCCCTTGTGGGCTTTATTCAATATTCTGAGGATTACTCACGCACCTTATCAGTCAGAAATCAGAATCGGAATTTTAATAATTGTGTTTATTTATAGTGTGTATCGTAGTATTAGGTGGTATCGCAAGGAGAAGTCGAGTGGAGAAATAAGATTTAATTTAGGGCGAAGTTCATACGTCTTAGGAGCAAGTCTAATTGTAATAGGATTACTTTTTAAGTATCTACATTGGCCATCTGCATCAATTATTCTTCTTTCAGGTGTAGGACTTATGTTACTGAACTTTTTCCTTTCAATGTTCTCAAAGAATAAAGACAATTAGATTTCTTTTCATTGTACTAATTGCTCAATAAAGGTTTCATTTAAATTACCATCGGACCATCGGACCATCGAGCCTGTTACTTTTTCAACGTTTTGCATTCTCATTGCATGAGATCAATTCCTTTCCTTCTAATCTACCTTCTTTTTAGTTGTGTGAATGCGCAGCAAGAAGAGAAATCCGCAGTAAAAGAATCACCTGTAATCACTGAAGATTCAACGTCTGTTGTACCTCCAGAATATCTAGCGAATCACTTTGATTATCCGATTGGGAAACCAGATGGGAAAGGCTATTTCAATGCTCAGAAATTTGGGAAGAACAACCATTTGGGAGATGATTGGAATGGTTTAGGTGGAGGAGACTCCGATTTAGGAGATCCAATTTATGCCATTGCAAGTGGATACGTTACTTTCGCCAGAGATCACAACCCTTCTTGGGGAAATATCATTCGAATAGTTCATTTTTTACCTGATAGTAGCCAAGTCGAATCACTTTATGCGCATTGCAATGAGATATTGGTAAGCAAAAACCAATGGGTTTCTGCTGGAGATAAAATTGGCACTATCGGAAATGCACATGGAAATTACAAAGCACATTTACACCTTGAACTGCGAGATGAAATAGGGCTTCCCGTAGGGAAGGGATATGATTCAAATACTGAAGGTTATATAGATCCAACAGCGTTTATTGACTCCCATCGAACCACAAATTATATCGAGTTCGAATAATTCTATTTGTCTTTTGGCAAGAAGGGCAGCCCTGACTAATCAAAACTGCCCTCTGAAACCAGGTTTTTCAACCCGAAAGGATCTTACTCTATCTTCGCTCGATCTCTCTCCCCAAAAACGTTGTGACCACTCTAAAACCTACTGTTGGTTCTGGGCCATTAATTTCTTTAATACTTGAATTTCTAATGTCATATCCAGGTGAATACCAATCTCCACCTACCGCATAATTTCCATCTGAAACCATCTCAGAAACATTTCCATTCATATTATATAGTCCAAAGTGATTTGGAAAGTACGATTCCGCTGGTGCGACTAAGAACGCTTCATCATAAGTTGATAAATGACCTGTTTTTATTACTTCCATTTCGCCTGTCTCAGCATTTCGCGTAATGTTTTCACTTCCCATTCCTAAAAAGTTAGCGAGCATATGTCCTTCGCCATTTCTTAAATATGGACCACTCCAGCTATAAGTTGAACCAATATTCTCTCCACTTGCTGCGCGAATCCACTCAGCGCGTGTTGGAATTCGAAACGACAATTTCATTTCACCATTCGATAAACTATCATACTTACCCGTCAACCATTTACAATATAATTCTGCTCCTTCTTTCGTGACATTCACCACTGGATAATTGTGATAGGCAGGATGCATGTGGTAAAGATTCCTCATTGATTCAAGGAATTTAAAATCACTCTTCTTTGTCCAGCCTGCAGAATCAATCTTTGCTATGTTGTATGCTTCTAAATCTCCATTACGGCGTAAATCAAAGAGAAATTCTCGGTATTGAATATTCGTAACCTCTGAAGATGACATGTAAAAAGATTGGACAGATATGGTATCACCATCCACTAAGCTGTTTCCACTTGGAATAAATGAGCAAAAGCCGTCGAGCGTTTTCTTTGCGTATTTTAAGCCTGGTTTTTTTGTGGTTGTGAAACTCACTAGGATCAATCCTGCAATTAGAATTGCGATGAGTTGACTTCTTTTCATGTTTAATAGTTTGGTTCTGGGTGCATAACGAATGCTCAAAGAATGGTTACGGATAATAAAAGTGATGGTCAGAAATAAATGAAAAGCTTACTTTAGAAAAGCCGATGCATCCCGATAAGTTTCTGGAGCATAAGATAACAAAACGGTGTTTTTGGTAAAATATATATATGCGCATTTTAGTCCTTTTTTCCTTCTTGCTAATTGTAACAGCTTGTTCAGAACCTTCTGTGAATATTGAGCGGGGGATATATTTTTGGGAAAATGACACACCTCGTTTAAGTTCTGGAAATTCGGATGCACTGGATTCCTTAAACATTGAAAAACTCTACATTAAAATATTTGAAGTTGACCGAGTGTCAGAGAAAAATAAACCAATTGCGAAATCATCGTTGCGACTAGAATCAACGATTCTCCAAAACCGAAAGTTGATTCCGTGTATCTTCATCTTGAACAAAGTTTTCATTGAATCTTCAAAAAGTGAATTGGACGAACTAGCCAAGGATGTCGTGTATCTAACATCAAAATATGTGAATGAAAAATTAGCTCCTGGTGCAAATGTTCAGTGCTCTGAGATTCAAATAGACTGTGATTGGTCAGTTAAATCACAAGGGAATTACTTTTACTTTTTAAGACAAATTAAGAAGGCTTGGAAGAAGAATGTGAGCTGCACCTTGCGACTTTATCCGTATAAGTTTCACGAGAAAATGGGAGTTCCGCCCTGCGATCGAGCGATGCTCATGTGCTATAACTTGCTCAACCCAATTAAGAATCCACGAAAAAATACCATTCTCGATATCGATGAGATGTCAAAATACCTTGATACAAAATTCGATTATCCAATTCCTCTCGATATTGCGTTACCCGTATATTCTTGGTTACAATGTTACGATCGTGAGCGATTCAAAGGAGTTGTTCATGGGCCAATTGAAGAGTATGCACCACTGCTTTCTCATGAAAAGGGATTGTGGTATTCGATGCAAGCAGACACCGTTATTTCTGACTTGTATATGAGAAAAGGGGATCGCATTAAATTGGAGCGTGTTTCCAACAAAGAATTGTCAGATGCCATTGATCTCATCAAGAGCTCAGGTGTACTAAAAAATGACGCAGTGTTTTCGTATTTTCACCTATCTAGCCAAGAACTCAAATTTTACAGTTATGAAAAGCTTAATTCGTATTCTTCTCGTCTTTCTAATTAGCACGAGTAATTCAATTGCTTGCGGATGGTATCCCTTTGATGAAGATGTACGCTTTTCATTAATCGATCCGTCGATTTTTGACGATGGTGGTATGTCACCGTACTACTATACTTCTAAGAATTATGGATACCAATTCGTGTCGACACCGGAAAACGACCCGAATATTGAGCTTTGGAAGACCTACTGTAATGGAGAAGTGGATGCTAAATCTATTTACGAAGCAATTTATATTCTAGAGCTAGGAGAATTTCAGAAGAAAGGTTCAAGCAATAAAATGATCAGCTACCTCAGGCAAAATGACAAAGAAGCGCTTGCATATATTGCCTTTGCGAAAACTTGTTCAGATTTTAATCAGGTAAATACAGGTTGGGAGAGAGAAGACGGTGACACGTTTGAGCGGCATGAAAAAATGTTAGCGGCCTTAAAAATAAGCAAGGGTGTTAAATCTGAAATCATCAAAAAGCGCTATCGTTTTCTGGCAATTCGATTGGCCTATTACAATGGAGATGAGAAAAAGGTGAATGAGATTTACAAGAAATCGTTTTCCGATAACCCGAAAGATGCAATTGATTATTGGGCACTTTATTTCAAGTCGACTACGGAAGAAATGTCCGCAAATCGGAATTTTAATTTGGCTCAAGTATTTGTGAACGCACCCGGAAAGCGTTTTGGAGCATTGAGCCGTTTTTCTAAAGGAATTCCAATTGATGAGGTATTAGCATTTGCCAATACGAATACAGAACGAGCAAACGTGTATGTAATGTATGCCGTACGCCATAGAGGACGAGGTTTTTCAACATTAAAAAAAGTGCAAGAACTGGATCCAAATCATCCTCTTTTAGATTTCTTGCTCATTCGTGAGGTGAATAAATTGGAAGATTGGATCTTAACTCCACGATACACGAATTTTGAACCAACGATTGATGTAAGACGTGAAAGCTATGGTGAATCAAATGAGCTGATTCAGGAACGAATCAAAGATGACGAGAAGTACGGACGAGAAGTGGCGAAATGGATGGAAACCTTGAATATTGCCTCGGATAATGCGACGTGGTATATAGCGGGTGCTTATTTGAAGGGAATTACAGGCAGTGAAAAGGAAGCTTTAGGAATGCTGAGCGATTGTACTGGGAATGCTCAAGGTTTAATTAAAAGACTGATAATATTGTTCGGTGTTCGAGATAATGTCGAAAAATCACTGACTCGGGAGCAAGAGAATATTCTCATGGATTCCAATCAAGAGAATTACAACTTGTTCTTATTTGCCGTTTCACGCGAGTATGAGTTCCAAAAG
>NVXP01000157.1 GCA_002733985.1 Fluviicola sp.
ATTGTATACACGTCTATACGTATAGACGTGTATACAATTTAAAGAGAAAATATACATTGCGAAATACTTCAATACACTATTACTGAACTAGTCTCTGTAAATATTATTCATTGACAAACAATCCTATTTCAACAAGGTCTTCATACTACAACGTTCCTCAAAAACCCCATTCAAATCAGCGATCGCAACGCGCTCCTGCTCCATTGTATCTCGATCACGAATTGTAACAGTATTGTCCTCTAAAGTTTGATGATCAACCATCACACAATAAGGTGTTCCAATTGCATCTTGACGACGGTAACGTTTTCCTGGAGAATCTTTCTCGTCATACGCACAGTTGAAATCGTACTTCAATTGCGTTAAAATTTCACGCGCTTTCTCTTGTAAACCGTCTCCCTTCTTCAAGGGCATCACGGCAACTTTGTAAGGAGCCAATGCAGGAGGAAGAGCCAAAACAACACGTGTCGTATCATTTTCCAATTGCTCTTCTTTCAAGGAAGAACTCAAGATAGCCAAGAACATTCTATCAACACCAATTGATGTTTCAACAACGTAAGGCGTGTAACTCTCTCCAAGTTCAGGATCGAAGTATTGTAATTTCTTTCCAGAAAGTGCTTCATGCTGCTTCAAATCGAAATCAGTTCGAGAGTGAATTCCTTCGAGTTCCTTGAATCCCATTGGGAAATCAAATTCGATATCACATGCCGCATTTGCATAGTGAGCCAATTTGATATGATCGTGGAAACGGTAGCTATCTTCTGAAATCCCAAGAGATTTGTGCCATTTGATACGTTGATCTTTCCAGTAATCATACCACTTCATTTCTTCACCTGGACGAACGAAAAATTGCATCTCCATTTGTTCAAACTCACGCATTCGGAAGATAAACTGACGTGCAACAATCTCATTTCTAAATGCTTTTCCTATCTGTGCGATTCCAAAAGGAATCTTCATTCGACCTGTTTTCTGAACGTTCAAGAAGTTTACGAATATCCCTTGTGCCGTTTCTGGTCGAAGGTAAATTGTAGATGCATCTCCAGCAACAGATCCCAACTCAGTTGAAAACATCAAATTGAACTGTCGAACTTCTGTCCAGTTTTTAGTTCCAGAGATTGGACAAACAATTCCCAAATCAATAATTAAATCGTACACTCCTTCAAGATCATTCGCTCCTAATGTTGCACGCATGCGATCCTCAATGTCATTGATTTTCGTAACATTTCGCAAAACATTTGGATTTGTCTTTCTGAATTCCTCTTCATTGAAATCATCTCCGAATCGTTTGAACCCTTTTGCAACTTCCTTGTCTATTTTCTTACGGATTTTCTCAACTGCATCCTCAAGCAATACATCAGCACGGTATCGTTTCTTCGAATCTTTGTTGTCAATCAACGGATCGTTAAAGGCGTCAACGTGCCCAGAAGCCTTCCAAGTTGATGGATGCATAAAAATCGCAGAATCCAATCCTACAATGTTTTCATTCATTTGCACCATTGATTTCCACCAGTAGGATTTGATGTTATTCTTCAACTCTGCACCTAACTGACCATAGTCATAAGTAGCTGCGAGCCCATCGTATATCTCCGATGAAGGAAAAACAAAACCATATTCCTTCGCATGAGAAATAATACTTTTTAGATTGTCTTCTTTTTGTTGCATGCCGCAAAGATAATTGAAGATATGAAAACAGCTCGCGCAATCAAAAAGTTAATTTTATTCCTTCCCATTTGGAAGCTCCCGATTACTTTCAAGACAGTCTCCGTGCTTTAGTCCAAGCAATACTTTCGGTTCTGCCAATTTCCATCAGTGGCACTTCGAGTTCCTACATTCCCACGTGTGAGATACACCGCACACATTCATTTCCACAACTCGAATTTAATCAGAAAATTGAAAATTAAACACTTACAAAAGGGTAGGAACAGTTTACTGGAGCCAGTGAAAGATGAACTAATTCCAACCTCGACTGAATGACTTTCATAAGTTTCCTGATACACGAGAATGAACTTTATCCTCAATAGGGAATTCACTTTTTTCATTATTGCCGATGATCAAAAAAGAGCTACTTTCGGATTATGCTGTTACGAATCTACTTCTTTACCATACTCTTTATTGGGAACCCAATTTCTACAATTGCCCAAAATTGTTCTAATGGAGAAGTTGTCGAATACCTTAATGAAGCAGAAAAGATTAAGAAAAGTGATCCTGTTAAATCTGAACAATCAGCAGAAAAAGCATTATTCTGTTCGCGGAAATTAGATTTGAAACCAAGCATCATCAAATCTCTTAATATTCTCGGATTTCATCACCTCATGTCTGGAAGAAGTAAAAAGGCACACGAGTGTTTTCAGGAGAGTTTGAATCTGGCAGAAAAGACAAAGGATACGCTTCAAATAGCTACGGCAAACAACAATCTAGGGAACTATTATAATTACAGAGGGTTACATAAACTCTCTTTAGAATACTACCTGACTTCATTGAAATTAAAGCGTGAGATTAATTATACTGAAGGAATAGATGTCGCATTAGTAAATATTGGTATTGTGTTCGATCAACAAGGAAAGCACAAACAAGCGATAGACCATTATGAGCAAGCACTTGTATTAAAAAAGGCCTCTGGAGATAATGTCGGAATCGGGATATGTTATGAAAACATGGGTATCGCACATGCCGAAAATCATGCATTTAGTAAAGCTAGTGAATGCTTCGATAAAGCACTAGCGATATACGAAGCACATGATATAACAGGATATATTATTTCAGTCCAGTTATCCGCCATTTCTGCTGAATTGGAATCAGGTAATTCCATAAATGCCACTAGTCGACTAAAAAAATTAGAGCCTACCATTCGAAAAAGTGAGGATGTGGTCATGCTTCAAATTTGGCATGATCTTCACGCTAAATTAAACATTGAACAAAACAGGCTTAATTTAGCTCACCAGTTTGCAGATTCATCTCTCAATTATGCAGAGCAATCGGAGGATATATCACTCATAATTTCATCGTATAATCGTTTGGCGGAGTTAGAAAAAGTAAAAGGCAATGAACAGAATTTGTTAAGGTATACGAATACGGCTTTAAAATTAAAAGATAGTTTAAACCAACTCAATAATCGTGTTGCAATCGAAGAAATGCAATTACGGTATGAGTCAAATGAATTACAGAATAAAATCAACCTCCAACAGAAAGATATAGAGTTACTAAACCTCTCCAATCGCCTGAAAATGTATTCCATACTACTTGTTGGTTCCATTGCGTTGCTTATTATAGGCTCACTTTACTTCAAGTATCGCCGAAGTGAAAACGCCAAGCAAGTGTTAAATGAAGAAGTCAGTATAAGAAACAAAGAGCTTCTTTCTTATACCGTTCGAACTGCGAAAAAAAATGAAGCAATTCAAAAACTCAAGAAGACGCTGAATGAATCTATTAATGATGCGAATCCAAATCCACCCTATAAGGCGAAGCTCTTTTCTCTTTTCAAAGAGATCGAACAAACGGAAGACCACTGGAAAGTCTTTCGATTGCGATTTGAAAAAATTGACCCCACATTTTTTGAAGAACTTTCTCATCGGTTTAAATTAACAGAGACTGACCTTCGTATTTGCGCATTGATAAAATTGAACGTCACAACTAAAGAAGCTGCAAACATGCTTAACATTACCGCAGACAGCGTGAACAAATCGCGTTATCGACTCAGAAAAAAACTGAACTTATCAAAAGAGGTAGAACTAAATTCATTCATTCAATCAATATCATAACAACCTATGAAACAAATGATTGACTCCGCGTCCATTGTTTGTCCATTACCTCATTTTTGTTAGTAGAAGAGCTTTCATTAGTTTGGGCACCAAAATTACCTCGCCCAAGACTAGAACTATGAAGTATCTTATTTTTTCCATCCTATTTATCTCAATATTGGGACGAACTTATGCTCAGGTTGACTACTCAGGAACTAATTTCTGGTTCAATTCATGCATAGTAAACAATACTGTTACAAGTAATAATATTGTACGCATTATTGGTGATGTTGCAACTAACGGAAACGTATCGGTTCCCGGAACAAGCTTTTCTCAAGATTTTTGTTTCAATTCAGGAGGAGCCTATATAGATGTTTTTATTCCTCTATTAGAGTATGGATTAACAAGTTCAAACCAAATTCAGAATACCGCCATTCATGTTGTTTCTGACAATGAAATTATGGTTGTTTACTTCCCAAAAAGTGGTGTAAATTCAGATTATTACCTTGCACTTCCCTCCTCTTCACTCGATCAGGAATACTATGTAAATATGCCGAAAGGTTCTGGTTTTTGGAACCCAACATACACGCAGGTTACAGCAAGCGAAAATTTAACGACAATTAATATCACGAATTCTTCATCAGAACTTGGACCTTATGCTTGGGGAGTTGGAAATAATATCGCTTTAAATACAACCACCAGTATCATTCTGAACCAAGGTGAATCGTATCGAATCCAAGCCGGACAGGATGTGTCTACAGGTCCTGCGAGTAACCTCCAATTCAGCGGGACACAATTTATCTCGGACAAGCCTGTTTTCGTTTCAAGCACACTTTCTACGAATCTCCCTGACCTTTCCATTCCTTACACAGATCAATTAAGAGTTGCCGCATTACCAAAATCAAATTGGGGAATCAATTATTATACAGTTCCATTTTTACTAGGACAAGCATATTTCATTCAAATCCTTTCCACAGATAATGGAAATGTTATATCCATGGACGGAACAACTGTCGCAACACTAAATCAATATGAAGTTTTCGATACAATCGTATCAAACCCAGCGCATTTTACTTCATCCTTCCCTACCAATATTGTACAATGCAGTTTATCGAAAAATTACACATCTGCAGTCGTTGGCGACCCTAGCCAATTTAACCTTATCTCGGAGTCAGATTTCGATATTGAATTTCACGATTTTCTTCAAACTTATGGAGCAGAACTCGATTCTGTAAATTACCTGATGACAGTCAAAACATCAGACATTCCCAGCACGACAATAAACGGAATCCCTGTATCTCCCTCCTCTTTTATTCCTATTTCTGGAACTATCTATTCACATGGCGTAATACCGAAAGTCATCCTAGTTGGATTGGGGCAGTTCCTCACATTTAGCTCAACTTCCCCTATGATGGTTTACAAAACCGCCATGCAAACTTCATTGAGTTCAAGCTTAGAATGGCAGCTGTCTAGAAATTTAGGACGATTGCAAAACGTTCCAAACTCAAATGTATATGATCCTGTAACATGCACTCTCGTATCGATTCTTCCCGTTGAAATGGAACAATTCTCTGGTAAATCAGAAGTAGACGTCAACAATTTAGCGTGGAGAACCGCTTCAGAATATCAAAACGATCATTTCCTACTGGAACGTTCTACCGATGGAATGCATTTTAAAGAAATTGTAATCATTTCAGGAGCTCACAATAGTAACCAGCCCTTGGATTATTCATTCATTGACAGAACAATGGAAGAATCAATCAATTATTACCGTTTATCCATGGTGGATTTAGACGGAAATGTAGAATCTCACGGAATTATTAGTTTAGTATCTCCCAACCTGAGCGAATTGAGGATATTCCCTAATCCTGCTGATTATTTGCTCTCAATAAATCTAGAGAACAGCAAAGGAACAGGTAGTTGGGATCTCAAAATAGTCGATTTTTTAGGTACCGAACATTTACGGGCAATTATTTCATCAAATTCTTCACACTCAAACTTAGACATTTCTATGCTATCTCCTGGAGTATATCAACTTGTTCTAGAACGAAATGGAATCAGACTAATTGAGCGATTCATCCGGAAATAAGGAAGTTCTCAAACTTACTTTTGCTTGTTTTCAAAACTAAAGCAGATGAATTTAACCTGAAATGCGGTACTAATCACTTAGAAAAGCTCAGAATTAGGAGTTGAACTTGCAAAACGATTACTAAACAAAAATAATGCGGTAATTATTTGTGGACGATCAAGAGAAAAGCTTCTTGAGTCTGAACCGCATCCGACAATCTGACTATTCGAGAGTGCAACGAATCTAAAAAACCTATCTTTGCGCTCAAATGGCGAAGATTAGAGATATCGATTTGGGAGATTTCCCCTTACTTCTTGCTCCGATGGAGGACGTGAGTGATCCTCCTTTCCGTGCACTTTGTAAAAAGCACGGAGCAGACTTGATGTACACCGAGTTTATTTCTTCGGAAGGTTTGATTCGAGACGCGGTCAAAAGTGTTTCAAAACTCGACATCTACGAATACGAACGCCCAATTGGAATTCAAATTTTCGGTTACGACATCGAAAGCATGAAATTGGCAACGGAAATCACGGAACGCACAAATCCAGATATCATTGATATCAACTATGGATGTCCTGTGAAGAAAGTTGCGTGCAAAGGTGCTGGTGCTGGAATCCTTCAGGACATTCCAAAGATGGTCAAGATGACCAAGGAAATTGTCAAATCGACTAAACTTCCTGTAACGGTGAAAACGCGTTTGGGTTGGGACGAGGATTCGAAGTATATTGTTGAAGTTGCCGAACGTTTGCAAGATGTGGGCATTGAAGCAATATCAATCCACGGTCGTACGAGAAAGCAAATGTACAAGGGCGAAGCAGATTGGTCCTTGATTGCTGCAGTAAAAGAAAATTCTCGGATGAGAATTCCTGTTTTTGGAAATGGAGATATCGATACACCAGAAAAAGCAGTTCTCTACAAAGAAAAATACGGCGTTGACGGGATAATGATAGGTCGAGCAAGTATTGGCTACCCGTGGATTTTCAATGAGATCAAGCACTTTCAAAAGACGGGGCAACATTTGGCAAAACCAACCGTAACTGATCGCGTTGAAGCATGTATGCAACATTTAAACATGAGTGTTGATTGGAAAGGTGAAACCTTGGGTATTGCAGAAATGAAACGCCACTACACGAATTACTTCAAAGGGATTTCTCACTTCAAGGAATACCGAATGAAATTAGTGACATCTTTTGAGTTGCAAGAAATCAAAGATACGCTCAACTACATTGGCGAAAATGCTGATGAGTTCAATTTCGTAGTCTAACTCTTTGACTTTTCCTGTGTTAAATAAATTTCTCGCTGTTCCAGTGACCAAACTACAGCTTTCTCTAAATTGTAAAAAACGCGTGTTGGCTTTTCTGGCTTGTGAACACGTAGGTAAAAGTCAGCAAGAATCTTTTGGGATAAACTATTAATCACAAACGCATCGGATATCGTATTGAAATTCTGCTTGTTATCTGACGCCCAAGTTCGGACTTCCGGTTCTACATCTGAGAAACTATCGAATTCGAAAATGTTGCAGTAGCGTCCACCTCCGACTTCCTCAATAAACTCATATCCCTTTTCAATAAAATCCATTGTGATTTTCTTAAACCGAGGGATTTTAACATGGTACAATCGATTCTCAAACACTCGCAAAACCACGTCATCAATGCATTTTTCAGCAAAAATATGCGATTTGAACAGTTCTATGTATTGTTTTTCGAGAGTCACTTGATTATGGTTATCTTTATCAGCCAAAGTAATCAAATATGCGCACCTATCAAAGTTATATACTCGGTCAATGGACAGAGGGTAAGGGAGTTGAAACTTCATTATACAATGCCATCAACGGCGAAGAGATCGGTTCTGTGTCCAGCGCAGGGTTCAATTATGCTGATATTTTAGACTACGGTCGTAAGACTGGTGGTCGCCCTCTACGAAAAATGACATTTCAAGAAAGAGGCCGTATGATCAAAGCGCTTGCCTTGCATCTAATGACGAAGAAAGCGTATTATTACGAAGTAAGTGCATGGACTGGAGCGACAAAAGTTGATTCTTGGATTGACATTGAAGGAGGAATCGGAAATTTATTTGCAAATGCATCTTTGCGTAAGCAATTCCCAGATCTACCTTATTATGTAGATGGCGTAGCAGCTCCAATGTCAAAGGAAGGAACATTCATCGGACATCACATCATGGTTCCAAAACAAGGAATCGCTATACATATTAATGCATTCAACTTCCCGATTTGGGGAATGCTCGAGAAAATCGCGGTGAATTTAATGGCAGGAGTACCAACTGTTGTGAAGCCATCAGAATATACATGCTTCTTGACTGAAGTCATGGTACGCGACATCATCGCATCGAAAATATTACCAGAAGGATCACTACAATTGGTTTGTGGTCTGGGTAGAGGAATTATTGATCACGTTTCAAGTGAAGATACGGTAACATTCACTGGATCAGCATCTACTGGAAAAGTATTAAAATCGCTTCCACAGATTGTTGATAATAGTGTTTCATTCAACTTGGAAGCAGATTCATTGAACGCAACAATTCTTGGTGAGCACGCTATTCCTGGAACTGCCGAATTCGCTCTATTTATCAAAGAAGCAACTAAAGAAATTACTGTTAAAGCTGGACAAAAATGTACGGCGGTTCGTCGAATCATTGTCCCAGAAAATTTAGTGGCAGAAGTTCAAAAAGGAATTGCGGCTCGTTTATCGACAACCGTAATTGGAGATCCAAGTCAAGAAGGTGTTAGAATGGGAGCTTTGGCTACTAGAATGCAAGTTGACCGAGTTCGTGAAAGCGTTGAATTATTGTCAAAATCACAGGAAATTGTGTTTGGTGATATGGACAATTTCGACATCAAAGGTGGTGATAAAGAAACAGGTGCATTTTTCTCACCAATTTTATTCTACAACGACAGTCCATTCACAAAAACAGACGTTCACGAAATCGAAGCTTTCGGTCCAGTTGCGACAATCATGCCTTACAAATCCATGGATGATGCGATTGAACTCGCACGTATGGGTAAAGGATCATTGGTTTCATCAATTGTGACTCCAAACGACGACGAAGCACTTCAATATGTTGTAGGTGCGGCAAGCATGCACGGTAGGATTTTAGTTTTGAATGAAGCCTGTGCGAAAGAAAGTACTGGTCACGGTTCTCCAATGCCTTTGTTATCGCATGGTGGTCCTGGTCGTGCTGGTGGTGGTGAAGAAATGGGTGGTATGCGTGGAGTTTTACATTACCTCCAACGTACATCAATTCAAGGTCACCCAACAACGATTACGAAAATCACGCAGCAGTTCCAAGTTGGAGCAGCTCAGCCGGAAGCAAATCCACATGTGTTCAGACAACATTTTGAAGATTTAGTAATTGGTGATACCGTTTTCACACACAAGCATACTGTTACTGATGCAGACATCGTCAACTTTGCGAATGTCTCAGGTGATAATTTCTATGCACACATGGATGCAACTTCCCTTGATGGAACAATCTTCGAACAACGTGTAGCGCATGGTTATTTCATTCTTTCAAAAGCTGCTGGATTATTTGTTGACCCGAAAAAAGGACCTGTTTTATTGAACTATGGAGTTGAAGAAGCTCGTTTTGTGAAGCCTGTTTATCCTGGAGCAACAATTGGAGTTCGATTTACGGTGAAAGAAAAAATCGATCAAGAAAAACGTTCTGAAGATGACATTGCAAAAGGAATTGTGAAGTTCTTAGTAGATGTGTATGATGAAACTGGTGAAACGGTTGCTCTAGCAACAATTCTAACGATGGTAAAAAAAATCGATCAGTCTAGTTAATATTTCACGTGTTTATTGGCAATTGAACGGCATAAATAGATGTATTATTTGTACATTTAAGCCTATGCGCATGAAAACTATACTATTCGCAACGAGCCTGCTACTCGCTTCTACTGCTTTTGGTCAAAATAAAAATGTTGGAATCAACACGAACACGCCTGATCCGTCAGCTGTTCTTCACCTTGAATCGAATGATCAAGGTTTGTTAGTTCCCCGTTTGACCACACTAGAACGAGATGCTATCGCTGCACCAGCTACCGGATTAATCATTTACAACATTGATTTACTCGAAGAAGAACTTTGGAATGGAACATGTTGGGTTCCGAGCTATTTGAAAACCTGTGATGACTGTGAAGTCGATATTGCATTTCAACAAGCTACGTACAACATCGATCGAATGTCTACGATGTCGATTTCGGCTCCCGTCACAATTACTCAATCAACGCCGGGAGGAACTGTTCTACCTGTTGAATTGACAGTTGTACATACCTTCACTGAAGAAACAGATGTTACCTTGAGTCAATATTCTGTCACCGGAACGACAACTATTAATATCGACATTCTCACAAACGTATTTGAACGTGGTGGTGATCACTACGTAACCATCTTTGCCAATTGTGGAGATAGAATCGTTGCAAAAACCTTAGTCATTAGTGTTGCCATGTGCGACTTGGTTAATATTACAACCGATCAAACCAACTACGATCTTTCGGCAAATGGAATTACTGGAAACAATTGTGTTGTTGTAACGATAGAAGAAAATGTATCAATTCGATCTGCAGATGCTACAATTCCCGCTTTCACAACTGGTGCAATTAACCCAGCATGTCAAATGGGAATTATTCACCGAGGACTGGCATTCGGTCGTGGTGGAGACGCTCCGATCCAAATGACGGTAAACGGACAAGATGGTGGAGACGCAATGGTCATTGGATGCGATACCGAAATTAGAAATACAGGAATGATTTACGCTGGTGGAGGCGCTGGTTTAACCGTCGGTATTTTTCAACCGATCAATCTAGGACCTTTCACAATTTGTCTTGCCGTTGGTGCAGGAGGTGGTGGTGGAATGCCTGATGGATTAGGCGGTGGTGATACACAAGGAATTTGTACGATCATTTTAGGACTCTGGGAAAGCGGAAACGATGCCGAATCACTCTACGATGACGATGAAGGTGCTGCTGTTAGTAAAGGAATATCTCAACCATTCTCGCTTGGACCGATCCAAGGAGTGTTTGCTGTGAAAGCCAATGGCGGAGCAGGTGGTGACTTCGGTGAACCGGGAGGAACAATCGCGAATCCTGTAGATTTCACTGGGACTTCACTCGAAATTTGTATCAACATCCCATTTATCGGAACAATTTGTGCCCCAATACCTGGATTATCAGGTGCACTCAACGGGATTTCAAATGCAATCTATAACGCATTGCTAAATGTCTCTCCAGGACAACCTGGTTTTGCAATTAAAAGATCTGGTGTCGTAAACATTGAAGACGGCGATTATCAAACAGTTTCCATTCGTGGAAAAATTGGAATATAACATGAAATTAAAACACCTCATATTACTCGTTGTGGTTGCACTTGCGAATTGGTCTTCGGCTTTCGAAGGCGTAATTCATTGCACAAAAACGCAAAACGGCGTTGTCACGACGTTTGATTTCTACGTAAAAGGAAATCAAGTTGCTATTATTTCAAGTGATCCATCTGGAAGCTACAAAGTATTGATGGATCGCTCAGCTGGCGAACTGAAGTTATGCATGGATGTTCCTGAATTTGATCAAAAAGGATATTACCTCTACACCGCAGGTACTGTCCAGAAAAATGATTCATTGTCGATTATAAAACAAATTCAAACAGATGCTATTAATATCGATGGCGAGATGTGCGAAGGGTTTACAGTCGTGACAAATAACGGAAGTGCAATTGCCTATTTCGGTTCTGAAGAAATTGATTTAACCGGATTTTCAGCGTATTTCAATGATCCCGTATACGAGGTATTGGATGCATTTGATTCGAAAAAATTACCGCGTAAACTCGTAGTAAATAAAATCACCGGTTCTTATACGATTGATTTAGTGTCAGAAGCACAAACGCTTGATGCTTCAATTTTTGAAGTTCCAGCAGGATACAATCAATTTCAAGTTACAGGAGAATAAAGATGAAGCACATTGCTTGGATAGCGTTTTTGGTTTCTTTGCCCGTTTTCGGTCAAGATGCAACGGTATTCAATCAATCGAATGTGTTATTTATCTCCGCAAATGCAGAAATGCATGTCTTCGGTGATATAATCACAGACGGACCTGTTTCCATTCTCGAGAACGAGGGCTTTATTCAAACCTACGATGATGTCACTCCTGGAAATTTCGAACTTCAAAACGAAGGAATCGTGATTTCAAAAGGTGATTATAGAATTGAAAACGATTGGACCAATAACGGCCTTCTCATGATTTCTGAAGGAATGGTTGAAATGTATGGAGACAATCAATGGTTTTATGGTGACAGCATCTCTAGCTTTTGGAATCTTCAGCTCACAGGATTGGATCGAAAAGAACAGGCTCAGGATATTAGAGTCCGTAGTATTTTGGATTTAACCGACCGAGAACTGGCTGTTCATGCACAAATAGTGTACGTCGATAGTTCTGATGTGAATGCAATTATATTCGATCAAACATTCAATGCAGAAGGAATCATTAGTACCGACGAGGATGGCTTCATCAAAAAGTATATTCTCCAAGGTGACCTGAATTTAATTCCAACTGGTTCCAGCGAAGGTTCATTTCGACACCGACCGATAAAAGTATTGATGACATCGAGTGATGCAAGCGACACGGCAATCGTTACCTTCCATCACCACACACCAGATTTAGTAGGCGCGTTTGAAGCTGACACGGATACTTCGCTTTGTAAAATTCAGAACAAGTATTTCTACACATTCACTTCAGCGAATCCAACAAATCGTTACCAACTTGATTTCGCACATTACCCGCCTACCGATGGCTATTACCCTGACGTTGCACAATGGAATACTCCAACGTGGCGTGTGGTTTATGATCACGGTAACTATACTGACCCAAATTATAGCTACGTGAGTGCCTTTAATGAATCTGATTTCATCGACGAACATTATACCTTGGCGTACAAAACACCAGACGCGCCGTACATGCTTTACGACAGTACGGAATGCTACGAACTTGCCGACTACCAGATCGAAATGCCACTAGGTCAACCTTGGTACGAATGGACAGTCACAAATGACGATGGAACGGCTTTCGTAACGACAGGACAAGGAACTGATTTCGCTACCGTTGATTGGGCCGGAGATATTGGAGGGTGGATCTACAATCAATATACGGACACAGCAGGATGTTGGTCGCACATGGACTCAGCGCAAATATTCGACGTAAGCATAACAGCCGATTTCTATTTCACGAATGATTTTTCACAAGGAACATCAACGAACTTTACATTTGTCAATCAATCTTCACAGAATACGGATGAAGCTATTTGGTTCATGGATAATAATCAGGATTACCTCTATGATCCCGACGTTTTCCTTCCGTATTTCTACAATTTCGAAACAAACGGGGAAGAAACCACTTACGAAGTAATTCTAATTGCCAACAATTTCGAGCATGGTTGTACGGATACAGCAATTCAAGTAATAAGGGTTCCATCGATCTTTGTTTTTTACGCACCAACGTCATTCACTCCAGATGGGGATGGCTACAATGAATTCTTTTTTGGACATGCTACTGACATTAAGTGGATTGAAATGCAAATCTTCAATCGTTGGGGTGAGCTTATTTTCTCAGGAGAAGATAACAACTCTGCTTCAGTTGTATGGGATGGAACTTACCGTGGACAGCCAGTTCAAACTGGAACATATGTTTACAAGTTCATTATCTGGCCCAACAACTATGACAGTGGGGAAAAATCCGCATTTGAATACACAGGACATGTGAGTGTTTTGAAGTAGTTTACTTTTCTTTTACTCCCGTTACCATCGAGTATTATCTTAGAAATTTCGTTTCATTCACAAGCTCATCTATGAACCAATTTATTCAAATCTAAGTTTAGGATCGAAGGTCTTCTAGTTGGACTCTTCGCGTTCCGGATAGAAGCGGCATCCCCAAACGATTCAATTCTCCATTGGAATGTTTGGGATATAGCGGAAAGCCAGACCAAACGCCCTAAGGATAAATATCAAGGTAACCCGAGTAATTACTCTTTGACGAACTTCAATGTAGATCCAGATCCTGCAAGCTTCACGAAGTAAATCCCTGCTCGCAACTGAGAAACATTTATTTTTGTTGACCCTGTGATGATTTCACGGGAATGGATTTTTCCGGTAAGATCAATAATTTGAACTTCCAATGCTTCATTTTTCCTTGGAGCAATTGTTAATTCATTCTGCGCTGGATTTGGGTAAATCGAGAATTGAGGAATTTCACTTTCATTGACAGACAAAATGATGTCACTCACTAATGAAAAAACAACTGGGAGATGATCTGAACAGTAATACAGCGCCCAAATAATTGAATCGGGAACATTGTTTACTGATGTACAATTGAACAAATCCGTATTGTAACAGGTTCCGTTATTCCCCAGTGCTTTGTACGTTCCACTAGCATACGAGAGTTCGTTATTCCCTGCTAGCAGTTCAGTACTGTGGAGAACGAAATCGAAGCGATCATCCAATCCTCCACTCGCACCATCAGACAAAGAAGTCAAACGTGTTGATTGCGTCAAAATCTCCTTATTTGGAAACGAAGAACTGTGCCAATTTCCAGGCATTCCAATTGGATCAACCAAGGTATTTGTCAGTCCTGTTGCAATAAGATGTTGGTACGCGTCTTCTGTACTTGTGTACAAATTAAAATCTCCACCACAAAGCACATAGCTGTTCGCTGGTAGAGCGTTGATGTCAGCACGCATTTCTTGCGCCATTTCGTAGCGAGCTAATGCGTTCGATGAACCTTGCGAAGACTTCAGGTGCGTAACGTAAACATGCAGAAAAATAGTGTCGTTTGTAAACGGTAAATTCTCGTCTTTGATAAAGAGTTTGAAATAATTAACATCGCGCGTCGGTGTTAGAATAATCCGCTCCTCAGACAATCCGAACATCGTTGTATTGTAAATAATATTCTGTTGCAATTTGTAGGATGTATTTCCCGATTGCTGCGACACCCAAGTCCCAGAAACATAATGATCATCTGATAATTCATTCAATGAACCAGTAATTTGATCCAAGCCTCCACCTGATTTCAATTCTTGCAACATTAATATGTCTGGCGTGTAATATGAAAGGACTTTCTTTAGCGTATCTACGCGATTACTCCCGTTTGGAAAGTTGAGCACGTTGTAGCACATCACATCGATGTTGAGTTGCGAAAAAGACGAGGTACTAATGACTAATGTAAAAACAAGGAGGAGATTTTTCATTCTGGAGTTTTGTTGAAGTGCAAAGGTAGGGAAATAGATACGCTTGGCTCACAGAATGTCCGATTTTCAGAAACGGCTACGCCTTTAGATTATAGGATATCCTGACCAGTAGGACGAACTTTGTGAATGGAGGTGAGAAGTATGGTTTAAATAATTCCCTCGTTCATTGCAAAACGAACAAGTTCGTTGATGTCCTTTACCTTAAGCTTTCTAAAAATATTTTTTCGATGCGTCTTTACGGTATGTTCAGAAATGAACATTCTCTCGGCTGTTTCCTTACTCGTTAAGCCCTCAGAGATAAACGTAATTACTTCTATTTCTCGCTCACTCAATTGATGTTCTGAGAACACTTTTACAGGGTCCACAAATTCATTTACGTGGTCGAAATACGTATTACCTGAACGTACTCTTTCAATGGCCGTCATTAGTTCTTTTCCCGAATTGCTTTTGAGTACACAGCCATCTGCCCCCACCATAAGTAACTCTTGAATGAACTGTTTTCGGTTATACATCGTAAGAATAATCACCTTAATCTCTGGATACAGTTCTTTTACTTTCTTAGTGCATATAATCCCATTCATTTTGGGCATGTTGATATCCATTAGAACAATATCAACTGAAATTTCCTGGAGTTTTTCTAGCACCAATTCACCATTTTCAACAATTCCAACAATGTTGATATCCTCATTAGCGTCGAGAATAGCTTTCACCCCTGTTGCCACAATGAGGTGATCTTCTGCAATTAATATGTTGATTTTCTTATTCATGGTTCAATGGTATCTCAATAATAAATGTTGATCCTTGCCCTTGCTTTGAATCCACGGTAAAACTCCCTTGATAACGCTCTACACGTAATTGGATGCTTTTTAGACCCAGTCCAAAATGATCTTCTGATAGTTCGAAACCGCTTCCGTTGTCTTCAAAAATAACATTCATTTCGTCTTCAATACATGTAATTTCTAATCGAATTTCAGATGCTCTTGCATGTTTAAGTACGTTGGTTATCAGCTCCTGAATCACTTGATATACATCCCTCGCAATTTTAGAAGGAATCTCACTACTGATGGAAATATGGAACATGATCTGAATGTTCTTGGTTTCATTTAATACTGAGCAGAGTTGTTCTACTGCCTTTTGAAAGCCGTAATAATTCAGTGCTGAATTATTCATATCATGCGCAATCGCACGCACCTCATCAATAGAAAATTGGGCTGAAACCTGTAATTTTTCTACTAGGTCCTTTTGTCTATCGGTTAATTCAGATTCCTCCAATAAATCAAGGTAAATTTTCACTGTCGACAGTTGCCCTCCCATGCGGTCATGAAGATCATTGGCTACACGTTCTCTTTCGGTGTCTTGTCCTTCAAGAAGTGCGTAAGCAGATTTGAGTTCTTCGGATTTTAGGAGTCCTTGGATTTCTTCCAGTTCTACCTTTTTACTGTTCACCTTCTTATGATACAAGTAAACAAAAACTATGATTCCCATCATCATCAGCAGCATTCCTGACGTACCAATTAACAATATGACAAGGTTATCTTTCATGTTTCACAAACTGTAGGCCAATAATGAAAAAACTTAACCGAGCCAGAGCTACGCAGGCTTCGATAATCCACGCATTATTAAAAAAACCATTGGTGGATTCACTAACGATTTCCGAGCTTAGTAAATTAACAAAAAAAGATCCAGATGCGTAAATCATAAACCCCGCGTTGAAATAGAAAAATGCTGAGCGACCAAGGTTGGTCTCTTTCCCATCTCGATAAAGCACAAACAAATAGCTAAAGGAAAATAATAAAATCACAAACTGAACAAGCGCCCACCCAATATTATTCGCTCCAAAAAGGGATACTCTAAAAAGAGAATTTAGAACATAACATCCAACTAGAAATGCAACAATCGGAAGCCACCATCTTTGAATCTTTTTTTGGTATACAGTATACGCGAACACAAGCTCTAAAAGTCCTATGAGATGATATAAATACATTGTATTTATACCATCATCAGCCAAAAAGATAGAAACCGTTCTGATTACACCCACAACCAAAAGGAAGCATGCCAACCATTTATGTTTCCCTGTCTGAATGGACTTCCACAATGCATAGCAACCTACAATTAGATATGCATATTCAGAAATATCGTAAAGTGCTATAGTAAAATCTCTTAATTCCATTGTACAAAAAACGGCAGACAACTGATTCAATCACCTGCCATTGTATTAGTTAGCGAATCAACGTGTCCTCATCAAAGTTAGCGACAAATGATTCCTTGGTAACATCCGCAAATTTCACATTACGATATCGATTCCCAGACTGCGGAGGAAAACCATCGTTGTTAGAGTCCTCAAGAAAAAAATATTTACGCGTTCCACATAAGTTTGGACATGGGCGACCAGAACTTAACATTTGAAGGTCCCCTGCTCCAGCATTATTTGGATCAATTGGCAATCGTTCAGCATGAGCGTGCGCATCATCTCCATCTTTTCTTACTGGACAAATAACAACATCATCTACATTTTTGTACTGGGTATCAAAATGCGAAACCGCTTTCCATAATCTGAGTGATATCACCTCCGCGTCAGTTCCGTTTAAATCGTTCTGTTGATTGTATGTATCTATTTGATCAAGGAAATTTCGCAACTTGTCAATGGAAATTTCCTGTGCTCCTACGACATTTGCGTTATAAATTGTATTCACTCGGTAAAAGGCCTCGTTGTAATCGACCAATTGGTTATCCCTACCGCTTAATTCTTTATTTTCCAAAGCAGCACACGATTTGTTGATAAATTCCTGTAGTAACATTTGTTTTGTGTTTACGATGTTTTTGCCTACTCTAAGTCTCAGTTTTCGGCATCCCTGAAAAATGCATTTATCAAGCCCACGCCGTATCCGGATGGTTTCCTCCAAAATCCCTCCCTGGTGATACATGATCATACCCTCGGTCAAAATCTCGAGCCCTATCTCTGCTTTCTCGATAACTGCGATCTAAGTTAGCATCAGCTGGAAGTTCTCTAAACCGTGGAGTATTTTGTGCTCGTCCATTACGTTCAGAAGGTCTGTTTGGTTTCCCAGTAACGACAATGCGTTGTACTTTACTGTTAGGCGCTTTAATTTGAGGACCATTCCAATTTCCTGGTTTTGTGAAATTTGTTCTCCCCTCTACAGTGAAGACTCCAGTCCTAACAGGATCAATGAAGACAGTCATTTGTTCTCCTGAAGGAAGCAAATCACTTTGTCTTTCCGCTTCTCGCAACACTGCTGCATTCTCTTGACCCGTTGCTAGATTATCCAAAGCCCTGAGTCCATCTGTTACAAGACTCCCAACTCCCCCTCTACCTCTTGAGCCGGAACGACTTGGTTGAATTGACCCTTTAGGAGTAATACTTCTAACGTAATTCGATTGATTCATCAATTGTTTTGATGTGGTTTGGTATAATTGATATCGTCTTTTCATGGTTAAATTGTTCTTGCAGAGATGAGTAATTCAAGCCAAATATCTTTCATGTCTGCCGCCTTCAGCTCAGTCAGACGGCTACTTTTCTTTGGCAATCGCATGGACCATTCTCCATCGAGACTTGCATTGTAAATACTCAGATCTCTTGTTGCAGAATAAACGTATCCTGGATTGTTTGCCATCAAACCCACGGTATGATAATCCGGAATTTCCCAAATTGTCTCTCCCTGCGCATCCTTCTGCTTAGGTAAGGTAACTCTAAAGTTCCAACGATCGGATGCTTGCACAGCTTTATCCCAACGAACACTTACCTTGACTCCTCGAAGTTTTACATTTTTAAAATCTGAAAAGAGTTCTTCCGGTAATTTAAAATTCAATTCTCCAGCATTTCGTTGAGCGACAAAAGATGCATCATCAGAATACACTTTTATGTGATCATTTCCTTTATAGTAACCATAGCGCAGTGGAATCGAAATCAGAACTTCTTGTTCGAATTGGAGCACTTCATCTAATCGTACATTGACCTTTTGAGCAAATGAATATAGTTCATCAAGGTATCCCGAATCGTCAATATCTGGTATTTTCATCCCGTTCAACTTATACACTTCTTTCAAACCAATACTTACTGATCTCAACTTTGCATAAGCTTGTTGAAATTCGATAGTAAATTGTCTTTTAATATTGTTAAACCGATCGGCCAAATTCATTGCGCTTCCCTCAATCTTTCTAAGATCC
>NVXP01000158.1 GCA_002733985.1 Fluviicola sp.
AACTTGGAAATTGTCCTTCCTACTGGAGAGATCATCTGGACGGGAGCAAATGTCCTTAAGAATGCAACGGGGTACAACCTCACGCAGTTAATTACTGGTTCAGAAGGAACATTGGCAGTGATTACCAAGATCGTTTTGAAATTGATTCCACATCCTACACATAATTTATTGCTTCTTGTACCATTTTTCAGTGCAGAGAAAGCGTGTGAAGCAGTTGGAGCAATTTTCAGAGCAGGAATTACTCCAAGTGGATTGGAATACATGGAGCGAGACGCATTGATCTGGACTCAAGAATTCTTGGGAGACACCAGTATTCACGTAGGTGAGGATGATGCGGCTCATTTATTAATCGAGGTGGATGGTTTTGATCCTGAAGTATTGATGAACGACTGTACGAAGATTATGGAAGTTCTAGATCGATTTGAAACGGGTGAGGTTCTTTTTGCAGAATCTCAAGCTCAAAAGGATGCCCTTTGGAAATTACGCCGATCTGTTGGAGAAGCAGTGAAAGCAAATTCAATCTATAAGGAAGAGGATACAGTTGTTCCTCGATTCGCTTTACCAGAGCTGTTAGGCCACATCAAACGAATTGGAAGCAATTACGGGTTTAAATCAGTGTGTTATGGTCATGCAGGCGATGGAAATTTACACGTAAACATTATCAAGGGTGACTTAACGGATTCGCAATGGAACGATGAACTTCCAATTGCCATTCGCGAGTTATTTGAAGAAGTTGTTCGCTTAGGGGGAACGTTATCTGGTGAGCACGGAATTGGATTGGTTCAAAAACCGTACATGGATATTGCTTTTTCTGAAACGAGTTTGAATTTGATGCGCTCGATTAAGGGAGTGTTTGATCCGAAAGGAATATTGAATCCTGGGAAGATTTTTTAGGGCTCGGCACAGATACGGTAGGTGAACTTCCATTCACTTTCGAAAGTGTGACTTTCTCTTGCCTTTAGATTGTTAGATCGCTGCGCTTTTGGATGAAGTTGGGCTTCGGCTTCGCTCAGCCCACTATCGACTATTGGACCATTGGACCATTGGACCATCGGAAAACTAATTCTTTAAGAAATCCAAATCTCCTGCTTTCATTTTGTGGTAACCACGGCTTAAGTATGCCAGCATGATTCGCATAGAATCAAAGGCTTCCTCTGTTTCTGCACTGATTTCTTTTTTCTGTAATCGAAGAAGAAGCTTCATGTACATTGCGTGAAAGGCAATCTCGATATCGTTTTTTTCCTTGAGATTCGATTTCTCCTTGAAGCCATCAATGTTTTCTGATGCTACTTCAAAAATCCCAATGTATTTTGGATCTTTCGTTGCTGTTAGTAAGGTCGTATGTAAATATGACAACTCGATCATCACTTCATTCAACGAAGGAAGGTGCCCAACTGTCTCCAGCTTACACGCTTTCATTTCATTGATGATTTTCTGGTACCATTCGCGGTACTGTCCCATGAAGGATTCATCTGGAAGTTGTGGACGTACGTAGTGCTTAAGAATCTCGTCCATATCAAATCGATACGCACGAATTACATCTTCAATTTGATACATGTACAAAATGTACTCGGCAATGTTCTCTTGTTGTTTTTGCTTTGCAACTAACATGAAAGGAAAAGTTAAGTGATGTTATTTATTCTCTTGATCGTTCATGTATTCGATAAAGTCCATGGTAATATCCATTGACTTGGCACCGAAAAGAATAGATCCCATTTTTTCCTTTGCTAATATCAAATTGTAATTATTCTTTTCTGCGAATTCTTTCCCATATTGATCGAGTTTATCCAACAGTTCTGTTTGAAACTTCTCTGCTTTACTGTTAAGTTCGGCTCCTTCGGTCTGCTCCAAACTTGTCATTTCCAATTGTAACTCTTGAATTTTTTTCGTGTAAAATGTCTCTCCATTTTTAGAAAGTAAACCCCGTTGCATTTTCGATTGATACTCGCCAGCATACTTTGCATATTCTTGCTGCAGTACATTTGCTTTTGCCCCAACTTCGGCTTCAATTCCCTCGATCTCTTTTTGAGATTCCATGAAAAATGTAAAATGAGTAGCAACACTATCTTTCACGTAAAAGGCAATATTCATCTCTGAGGAACTTGATCCACCAGTCTTTTTCTCTTTACCTCCACATGACGCCAAAACTGCGATCATTACAATTACTAATCCTAAAATTTTCATGCTTCTACGTTCTTTTGTTTGAAGGCCGTTTCCCAATCTGAGCGCATTTCAACGAATCGTTTGAGGGCATTCGATAATAATTCTGGTGATATCATTCGCTCAACATCTTCAAGTCCGTAAACATCGGTCTCTCCAATTTTGAAAGTCTGTTCAAATTGACCTAGTTCAATTTTAACAATGTATTTTCCATTGTAATTGAATACTTGGATTTTGTAACGATCGTGGGGAATGTCTTTTATTAATCTCACCTGTTAATTTTGAAGCAAAAATACATGAAAAAAGCGCTTCGTAAAGAAAGCGCTTCAAATTTTCACTAAAAAAATGCTAAATATTATATGTTAGCCAATTCCATTTCATTATACGAAACGAATTCGAACGGTACTTTGACCATGTATGCGTAATCTTGTCCAACTTCATACATGTCAATATCTGACTTCTTATAATGCCATTCAACTTTCGCATCTTTACCAGCTTCAACGAGCTCATTCAATTTGTAAAGTAAAAAGAGAATTCGCTTTGATGAGCTGATGTTAAAATACTCGAGGTCCAATTTAACAATTATCGAACTCGTCGGATTCAACATAAACGACTCAAACCAACTCAATACAGGTAGCCAAAATTCGTCGGCATCTTCAGGGATTGACCGCCCCCTCATTTCCATCTCCCCTGTTTCGGCATCAAAACTTACGAATGGTGTTTCAGCTGTTTCCTTGATCTGTAATTTCTCCATAAATCCATCAATTCTTCCCACAATTTGGGGCTTTTCTGTAGATAAGTAGTGTAGTATTCTACTAATGATTGCAATCTGTCGTCGAATAGTATTTTTTTGCCGACAAAGAAATTTGAAAAGTAGAAAAAGACAGAAATAATCAATGAAATCGCACTTACGCTCATCAAAAAGTACACTTCACTCAATGAAAACACTTTTAGGTCCATTTTCATTCGGATACGTTTTAATGGTTTTCGCTACTTTGGGATGTGGAAATTTCAGAACGGTATCAACTTAAAAAGAGACTTGGATCTCAACGCAAACGGAAATTCGGTGAACTGTTCCTTGCAACGGACTCGAAGACAGGATCAACGGTTGTTTTAAAAACTGTTAGATTGGACAAGAACAACTCAACAATTGCAGATCGACTTCGGGCAGAATCCAATTTTAGTTTTGATTTTAAAGGATTACCAAAGACACTTCACTTCGAAGCTAGTAACTCGACCTTGTTCTTAGTTCGCGAATATTTCGAAGGAGTTACGTTGGACGTATATTGGGAAACGCTAAAACGTAAACAACGACTTCCTTTTGTACTTGAATTTCTACAGAAGCTCAACCCCATTTTTGATCACCTGAAGCATTTGGGAATTGTGCATTGTGACATCAAACCCAGTAACCTACTTATTGAACAAGGGGTGGACACATTTCAAGTTCATTTATTGGATTTTGGTTTATCGATTAAAACATCCGAAGTAGAAGAAAATAAGAACCGAAAACTGCTTTTCCCTCTTGGTTATGCTTCACCAGAATTACTCCTGAATCATTTAGACATCTTAGATCAGCGCACAGATATATTTGCCCTTGGGATTGTTCTTTGGAGACTATATGCTGGAAAGTTACCTCTTATCCACCCAAACCCTAGTGTGTTCACGAATTTACAACTTACGCATCCACTTCCAGAGCATTCGGAGATCTCAAAAAGGCTACACGCTATTCTTTTGAAAATGGCATACAAACATCAATTTAAAGTGCCTCCAAACAGGATGGATCAATCAGAAGTTAAGGAATTGTTGTCCATTGCAATGCAAGAGCGCTACACATCACTTGAAGAAATTATTCAAGCACTTGAATTGATTCTGAAAAAGAGATTTTGGTGGTAATCTACCAGAATAGATCGCGGCGGTATCCAATATTGATTCCGAAGAACAAACTGCTATACAATCCAGTATACATCGTTTGATTACTCACTTGTCCTAGGAAAAGGTAACTCACGCTAAAATCGGAATAAAACGTACCAACTCTTGGAACTGTATATTTCACACCACCTAAGAGACCAGCACCAATTGAGATAATAGCACCATCTCGAGCCGTCGACGCATCTATTTGATAGTTGACCTCGTCAAAATCAACATAAGTAGTTTTCACTTTATTGTAAATGAGCATGAAGCTTGTTCCTCCATAACCAGCCCATCCGAAATCAAAACCATCACCCAAATAATAGCGTGTTCCTCCTTCAAATATGCTATAATTCATACCAGAAATGGACATTATATTCATCACATATGGTGTTGTTGTCACTTCCTTAGCAACGACTGAAATTAACAATGAATCACCTGCTCTAGAGAAATGGTGTGTGAATCTTCCGTAAAAAGACATCGCATCATCTCTTGGTACTTCCACACCAAGGTGAAAGCCAGTAAACCACTTTGGAGTTCCGAATCCTTTCAAAGTACTCGATCCAGCATTGAAACTCACTTGTGCAGAAACACTTCCCGCAATCAATAATGCGATAATTAAAATATAATTTTTCATACGTCCATCCATTTTGGTTTCTCCTCCTTTACTCTATCAAAAATCGGGCAACTTTCATCGTGCGCTCCTCGCAAATAACCACTGCTCATCAAAAACTCATTCACAATTTCTCCACCGACAAATTTAAAACGTGTTTTAAATAATTTAACCCAGTCATCTTTTACCTTGGGATGCTCCAAATCGAGCCATTTCTTAAAGCTACCAAATTCCTGTTGAATCTGCAAAATAGCTTGTGCATTATAAATAACAGCCTTAATTTTCAGTTTATTGCGTATAATGGTCGCATCGTTGACTAATCTGTCAAAATCCTTCTCACCATAATTGGCTATCTTCTCAATGTCAAAGGCGTCAAATGCCAATTCAAAGTATTTTTTCTTATTCAGAATAATTTCCCAGGACAAGCCTGCCTGATTAATCTCTAAAATTAAACGTCCAAATAACTCGTTGTCGGAGTGAATTGGAAAACCATAGGCATGATCATGATATTCAATATGAACATTTTTCGCACTGGGAGTTTTACAATAATCACAATAACTCATTCTTCTTAATCTAATATTATTTCTAATTCTACAATCAGTTCATCAACGGATCTGATTTTCTGAAGCTCTTTCTTTCCCATTATCTGAAGAAACCCTTCTTTGCTCTTCTCTAATATAACGGGATAATCGTATTGAAGGTTGAATTTGGCTTCAAAGCCACGAATATACATAAACTCCATTTCTGCATTAGAGTGTTTTTTAAATTCCTTCCATGCATTTCGTTCTCCAAAATTATGGTGTGTCAACGCGCACAACTCACACTTATACGTTGAGGGTTTAAACACTTTGTGGGCATAATCAACAATTGCACTGATAGGATCAGTGTTCGCATTATAGACAAAAATGAGTTTACGTTCCATATTCTAATCTGACGTTGAATACTTCAAATGATTACTTTTACAGCGTAATTCTTACGCTATGGCAATATATTCATTCAAAGGGTTTGTTCCCGTAATTAAGGAGAGTAGCTTTATTCATCCACAAGCCTCTGTGACAGGAAATGTCATCATTGGGGAAAACGTTTACATTGGTCCTGGTGCTGCGATTCGTGGAGATTGGGGACAAATTGTAATTGAGGACGGCTGTAATGTTCAAGAAAATTGTACGATTCACATGTTCCCTGGAACTACGGTAAGATTGAAAAAAGGTGCACACATTGGTCACGGAGCAATAATCCATGGGGGAACGATCGGTGAAAATTGCTTGATTGGGATGAATTCGGTCATCATGGACGACGTTGTGATGGAGGACGAATGCATCATTGGAGCTCTGAGTTTTGTTCCTGCGAAAATGCACCTTCCAAAACGCAGTTTGGCAGTAGGTAATCCAGCGAAGGTTGTGAAACAAGTTTCAGATGAAATGATCGCTTGGAAAACGAAAGGAACAGCATTGTATCAAGCGCTGCCTGGGGAATGTCACGAAACATTGAAGGCCGTTGAACCTTTGCGTGAAATAGAAGCAGGTCGACCAACACAGGAATCCATGTATTCAACATGGGAAAAAATAAAATCGAAGTAATGGAAAGAAAGGCACATTGGGAAACCGTTTATGAGAATAAGTCTCCAAATGAAGTTAGTTGGACGGAAGAAATTCCTCAAACCTCTCTTGACTTTATTCATTCCTTCGGAGATGATAAATCTGCATCAATTATTGATATTGGTGGAGGCGACAGTCGTTTGGTTGATTGCTTATTGGATGAAGGATATACGAACATAAGCGTTCTTGATATTTCCGAAAAAGCATTGGATCGTGCAAAAATCAGATTGGGTGATCTTGCAAACAGCGTCAATTGGATCGTCAGTGACATCACTGAATTCAAACCTGAATCGACATTTGATATTTGGCATGATCGAGCTGTGTTTCATTTCTTGACTGAAGAAGCAGACATCGAATCATACCTTGAACTAGTTGGTCAATCGGTTGCAAAAAACATGGTTATTGGAACATTCTCTGAAAATGGACCACTCCGATGCAGTGCACTGGATATATCACAATACAGCATGCAAGAGCTTGGTGAACGATTTGGAGAAAAGTTTGAAGTTATTCGCAGTATGAATGTTGATCACACCACACCGTTTGACACTGTTCAAAATTTTTCCTTCTGCGGATTTGTAAAACGTTAATCCTCAATAACGCTTTCACTTAATTCTTCAACTTGTTGTTCATTCATCAACCGTTCTGAATACCCCACTTCTCGCTCTACTTCGCGAACCAGTAATCCAATCATATCAAACGGAACATTTTGGAGAATAACATCTGAGCATTCAGTATCGATGACATTTTTAAGAAAGGCTTTTGTATACTCTTTCTTTTCCGCTTTGTTCATTTCATCCAGGTCGGCCTCAATTTTTTTCAAAGTAGCTAAGGTACATTCTGGGAGCATTCGCTCTGCGGTTCGTTCCATTTTTCGCATTTTTCTGCGGTCATTCAAATCAGCAGCATTGATTGACTTATCTAATCCAATTTCACTCATGCAATCGCACAATTTTTCGGCATAGACTTTCGTTACTGATTGATTATTATCACACGAACTAAATGCGACTCCAATAACTAAAATGAGAGCGGTTTTTAAGGTCTTGTTTAACATGATTTGGTTTTTATGTGATACTTGGAAATACTTGTTGTTTTTTTGTTTTAAGATTCAATCATTCGTAAAATCAAGTTCACGGCCCACATCGACTTGGGATACGGCTGTATTTCAAATCCTTTGGGTATTTTTTCTTCAAACGCTTCAGCATGCTACAATCAACCAAGTCTTCAATTGCAGAAAACAATATAGAGCGTGAATAGTCCTTACAATAATCAAAAACATCTTCAGATTTCAGAATAATAATCCGCTGTTGATAATCCGTAAAGACATCCATATCATCGTAAGCCGTTTCAATAAAATCCATAGAATTAAAGTGACCAATATTTCCATTTCCAACAAGCGCTTCTTGGACAAAATTAAAGGCACTCGTAGTATCTCCCAACGCTTTTAACACCTGCAGACATTTTGATGATTCTCTCTGGTAATTCGATTCTCCTGTTTTCAGAAATTTGGAAAATTCCCTTTTCGCCTCAATGTAAACAACCATGCGATTCGATTTATTCAGAGCATTTTTTCTTAGTCCTATTCGATCGGTAAGTGCTTTCGTGTAATCATTCCCGTTGTTACGCCCCCATTCTTCCAATAATAGGGAATCCACAAGGACATTGAGCTCAGGTGAATTCAACGCAGACGCAAAGTCCGTTACGTTGTCAAAATCGAAACCAAATGACCCTTTGTTATTAATGACATATGTACCACGTTTAATCGCTCGTCGTTTCCATGTTTTATCCTTCGATAATTCCTTGATTTTCTTTTCTGACAAATAACTCTTCGCCAAACTGCACCGAGGCCATTTATTCAACATTACTTGATGGATCCTATCGGAGGGCTTCTTCGAATCACAAAATGCGAACATTGCATCTTTTTCGAAGGTCATTATTTCGCAGGAATTTTTCAAACTTTCTGTCAGAATCTCAGATGGCGTTGGGTAAGAATTGATATCTAGCTTTGACCAATCCATTGTACCATCAGCTTTTAAACTTGACTGCATGGTTTGAATTCGATTTGACTTGTAGAGATGAATTAAATCGACAACTTTTCCATCAACGCCTAAACCAATGTGATTTCTATCTTTAGAAATAGCAACTTCTACGCGATTCAATTCTTTTGGAAGCTTAACCACATCTGGATCTTTCACTCCTTCATGATAAAATTCTTTCTGTTCAAACGTACCGTATTTCACGTCAAAACTCAAGCCGAAAGTATGTGATACTTTTCTATCAAAGATGTCTTGGCCTCGTCTTTTACTGTGTCGATAATCAATTACCCGACCTATAATCTTAACATCTCCCCCACTCGTTGCAATGGTTTTCGATTCAGAAGCAATTGTGCGAGACGTAGTGCAACCTCTATTACAACCTATTAGAATTAGGCATAACGCAATCATTGAGACGAGCGATAAGGTCTTTCTTTGCATGTGGTATCATTTTGGAAATCAAGATAATCCGATTTTCTTAAACGACGGTGAACAAATTGAAAAATGTGGGTTGGAGAACGAACTTACTATTTCTTCGCTTTTTCTTCAACCACTTTGAGGTGATCCGTATCCGTTTCGACACGTTCTTTTTTCAAGCCTCGCCAAAGAATAAGAATTCCAGCAACCACGAATGGAATACTCAGAATTTGACCTGTATTGATTGCCAATTCGGCATCGCGATCTGTTTGTCCCAATTTGACATACTCGATAATGAAACGTGCTCCAAACAATAAGATTAAGAACGTTCCAAAAAGCACTCCTCTTTTTTGATAGAGCTTCTTTTTCCAGAAAAGAAACATGAGGAAAGCGAAGATGAAAATGTACGAAATCGCTTCATACAATTGAGCTGGATGCCTTGGAGTATCATCGTAACGATACGTCTCGCTATTGTAATAATGAGGAAAACTAAACGCCCATGAAACGTCTGTTGGACCACCTACGATCTCACTATTCATCAAGTTTCCCATTCGAATGAAGCAAGCTGCAATGGCAAATGGAGCAACAATTCGATCAAGCACCCACAAAATTGGCAATTTCACTAAGTGGCGAGAATACAACCAAAGTGCAATCAACAGAGCAATAGCTCCACCATGACTTGCGAGTCCACCTTCCCAAACTTTTAAAATTGAAAGCGGGTTTGAGAAATATCCTTCTCGAATAAGCATATCTCCTTGGTATACATCCCAATATGGCCCATAAAATAGAACATGTCCAAGTCGAGCACCAACAATTGTCGCAATCACAACGTACAATACTAATTGATCAAGGTATTTATCGTGAACTCCTTCGCGTTTGAACATGCGTTTGATCACAAAGTAACCAACCATTAATCCAGTTACGAATAGCAAACCGTAATAATTTGGTGTTTTCCACCCTTCGATAATTTCAGGCGTTACGTCCCAAGTAATGAATAGATTCACGTTGCAGATTTATTGATTTCAACCAAAGATAATGGTTTTTTGGAGTTCTGTTTAAAGCGTAATTTTTCTGACCGACCTTTCTTAAAAATCTTGTTGCTTACCTCGTTTCCTTTTCGAATGACTTTTTGCTCTTCAAGAGAAAGGTGAATCACTGATTGACAATCATCTGAGCAGCAGTTTTCCATTTTTGTTTTACACGAATCACATTGAATGAACAATAAATGACAACCATCGTTTACACAATTTGTGTGCGTATCACTTGGATTTCCACATTGGTGACAGACAGAAATAATATCCTCAGAAATACGCTCACCGCGTCGTTCGTCAAAGACAAAATTCTTCCCAATAAACTTATTATCGAGTCCTTTTTCCTCACATTGACGTGCATAATTGATAATTCCCCCTTCCAATTGGTGAACATGTTCAAATCCTTTGTGCTTGTACCAAGCAGATGCTTTCTCACAACGAATTCCACCTGTGCAGTACATGACAATTTTCTTGTCTTTGGCGTCTTCCAGGTATTCATTTTCGATAAAAGCTAAGGACTCGCGAAAAGTATCAACATCAGGAGTAATTGCCCCTTTGAAGTGTCCGACTTCATGCTCATAGTGATTTCTAAAATCGATTAAGACTGTATTGGGATCGTCGGTAATCTCGTTGAATTCTTCCGCCGAAAGGTGTTTCCCTTTATTGGTTACGTCAAAGGATTCATCGGATAAACCATCTGCAAGAATTTTGTTTCTCACTTTGATCTTTAATTTCAAAAATGGGAATGAAACATCGGCTTTGTCTATCGCGATATTCAACCGAATATCATTGAGAAATTCAATCTCGTAAAGCTCCGTTCTAAATTGTTCCATGTTTTTCGTAGGAACCGAAATCTGTGCATTAATCCCTTCCGATGCAACGTACGTACGTCCTACTATTTCAAGATTTGTCCACATCTGAAAGAGGTGATCGCGAAACAAACGAGGGTTTTCAATTTTGGCGTATTGATAGAAGGAGATCGTAAGGAATTCGTTTCCGCTAGCGCGTAATTTCTCTTCCAATTCTTCCTTACTTAAGGTATTCCACAGTTGCATGCTATGTTGTTTTTAAGTTAAAAGTGAGGCAAAGATAGTGAAAAATTGATGGGCGGATTATTGGATCGTTGGATGAAGTAGTTGGGAGGGGTTGTTGGATTTGTTGGATTATTGGATCGTTGGATGAAGTAGTTGGGAGGGTTGTTGGATTGATAGATTATCAGATAGTCCGACGTTAGATGGTCCGATGAAGTGGTTGGGAGGGGTTATTGGATTGATTGGGTTGTTGGATGAAGTAGTTGGGAGGGTTGTTGGATCGATGGATTATCAGATTGTCCGACGTTAGATGGTCCGATGAAGTAGTTGGAAGGGATTGTTGGATTATTGGATCGTTGGATGAAGTGGTTGGGAGGTGTGTACAAAAAAAGACCGCTCTTTCGAGCGGTCTTTTTTGTAGTTATGTTCTTATTATTTCAAAATATTGACGTGGCCATGAATTAGACGGCGCTCATCACTAAAAGCTGTTTTAAACTCAATGGACCAGGTGTAAGTTCCTGCCTGAACGATCTTCCCTCCGAAAGTTCCATCCCAACCAATATCGGCATCGTTAGATTCCCAAAGTATTTCACCCCAACGGTTGAAGATTTGTAATTTAAAATCATATGGATCAAAACCAGTGGTGAAGACAGGTTTGAAATATTCATTGTAAGCATCGCCGTCTGGAGTGAATGTATTCGGCATGTAATAAATCAAATCTTCATTCACTTGAATTACAGTATATGTAGTATCTGCACAGCCCAAAGGTGAAACAGCAATCAATTGCACGATATACGATCCGCCATCAGTAGCAGGAAATTCATGTGAAGGGCTCTCCACGAACGAAGTAGCCGAATTATCATCAAAATCCCATTGGTAATCAACTGCACCAACGGAAGTATTTATGAAATCAACCGTCGTTTCCAGTGTAGATACCTGCTCGGCCGAAGATCCAAAGCTAGCTATTGGTGTTTCCTCAACATAGACATAATCAGTATATGTTTCTGAGCTCACACATCCTGTTGCTGAGGTCGTTGTTAATGTGATATCGTATGTCCCTCCATTCGGGAAAATATACGTTACGGATCCACAGTCATTTAATAGTTGTCCGTCAATGCTCCAATCGCAATTCACGAGTCCACTAGCTGCCGATGACGTATTTGTAAATGTCACTTCAAGATTAACACAACCGGCCAAGATATCACCGATGAAACTAACCACAGGTGGTGCTTCAACAGTAATCGTAACTGCATCTGATGCTATACAGCCATTAAAATCTGCCGTTACAGTATAAGTTTGGGTTGCAGCAGGGCTAAACGGTCCTGCAGGAACAACTGGATCCCACGTTAATGTCGCTCCTGTTGGATTAATCGCTACAAGCGTAATCATATCGCCTTCGCAAATAGTTTGATCTGGACCAGCATCAATAGGAACAGGAAGAGGATCAATCGTAATTAGTTGAGTGACGAAAATCTCATTTCCACAAGCATCAATCACAGAAAAAGTTCGAGTGATTGTTTCTCCGACACAAATGTTATTATCAGAAACATCGCTTACCCAAGTAACTGTTGGAATAGCGCAGTTATCAGCTTCATCGATTACGACGGAAGGATCTCCAATTGGAACATCACTAATTAAGGGATAACTAGCCGTCGCAGGATTACTTGCTGTCGGCAGAACATCATCATTCACAACAATTGTTTGATCAACAGTTATTTGATTTCCACAAGCATCAGTTACAGAATATGTTCTGGTAATTGTTTCTGGACACGATAAACCATCCGAAAGATCTCCAGCAAAGGCAACCGTTGGTACAGCTGAACAGTTATCTGAAACTCCTGGAACAACAGTCCCATCAGGTAAAGGAATATCACTAAAACATTGCACATTTATCGCTAAAGGTATCCCCGCTGTTGGCGCAATATTATCATCTATCGTAAATACTTGTGTGACTGGTGCAGATATATTTCCACAGACATCTGTTGCAGTCCATGTTCGTGTGACTGTGCCTCCACAATTACCTCCAACTAATGGTCCATCTGTTGCAATAACGGTCCCCGGAGCATCACAATTATCGGTATAACCTAGCATTGTCAAAACTGGAATATCACCTACACATTGAAAAGATGCACCTGCAGGAGGAGCATCCATAACAGGAACTTGCGTGTCTTGAATAATTATTAATTGAATAACCTCAATAAAACTTCCACAGTCATCTGTAACTCTATATGTTCGTGTTATTGTTTCAGGACATGTTAATCCATCACTTACATCACCTATGTGCGTAACGATTGGAGCCAATGTAACATCATCTAACTCATCAATTACAACAGTAATATCTGCAGCCGGCACATCTCCTACACACTGAACATTAATGTCAGCTGGATTTGAGGCAGTAGGTGGAACATCCACAATAACTGTTGTTGGAAAACGACAAGAAGCATTAGACGTCCAACCACATGCTAATCCAGGATTAACTAGATCAACAGATGTTGGTTGACACACAAAATCGCCTGCATTGTTATTATCCGCACTTCCTGTTCTGGCCATACTGTGTTGAACTCCTCCAACTGTGCCACACGTTGGTGGGATTCCATTTCCTACCCATTCGGCACCAAGAGTAATTGGGAAACCGTTAATTGTCGGATTAAATGCTGCCAATTGAGCCGCTGTCCAACCCCATGCTACGAAATCAACGATGTTTCCAGTGTTATCAATAATAATTGCCCAACTCGAATTATTTGGATTCCAAAAAATATTGTTCCCCCAATAATTTCCTGACGAATTGTTATCTGTTCTAGACATCATCGAGCAAGGCCCAAATGATGTAGGCAGGTTCCAAAGAGTTGCATTAAAACTATTGACATTAGTATAAGAACTACTTACCGCTACGACCCATCCAGTAGTATTGACAGCAGTTGTATAAAGATTTGAAATCTCAATATAATCTTCTGATCCTGTACCTCCAACGGCACCTTCAACCCCACATTCTGTAATTAAAATTGAACCTCCAACACCAGCTATTGTTCCTTGTACACTGACCCAAAAAGTTGCATCAGCAGTTAATGTTGGCGTTGTTAATACACCTGAAGAAGAAACCATTGTCCCTCCAGTTGCGGCATCATACCATTCGAAAGAACCAGTAGATCCACTCGCAGTTAAAGTCGTCGACGTATTCGCACAAACGATTAAATTTCCAGTTACTGTAGGTTCTTCCAGAACACCAATTTCAAAATCAACTTGAGCAACGGTTGCGGGACAAGAACTACATCGAGCATATACAGTATATATCGTCGTTGTAGTCGGAGTGCCACTAAAAGATGCAGTTGTGCTCCAAGGTTGAATTATGGTAGCACCAATATTCACGCTGTATTCCCAGACACCTACTCCAGTGCAAGTACCTAATGGAGTAAAATTAACCACTCCAACGTCTCCTTCACAGATCAACATTGGTTGCGGTAAGGCTTCAACTCCTGTCGCTCCACATTGCGCATACGCATTTCCCGTTGAAAAAAGAGCTAACGAGAAAAGCGTAAGTATTTGAATAAAAATTTTCATGGCTTCCTAGTTTAGTGTTTCAATAAAATCGAGATCAGCCTGAAACATAGAATAGTTCATACCTAAAAGTATTGCAGCATCCACTGACAATTGAATAGCCTCCAAATGACTTGTAAGACCTGCTGAATTTCCTTGGTTTACCAAATCGTAGACGGCAGCTAATTCTGTAAAAATATCTGATGCGATATCTCTTGTCTCTTCTTGACTTGGATGATCCACATTAAAAGGCTGTACCTCCGAAATTTGATCTATCGTCAAGGTACATTGTATTGCAGTTGGGATTTGTGCAAACAACGATAGGTGTGTGGAAATTAATAATGTAAGTAGTAATAGTGTTTTTTTCATATCATCATTCTTTTTGACCCATGAAAGAATTGTAACTGTCTGTGGTTAGAGAGACAGTTCAATTAGGTAGTAGGGCTAAAGTGTAAAACCTCCAGAATCAAAAAATATTGACTCTTCTTATATGTTAAGCGATAAAATTAATAAATGGTTGCCATTCGGATTAACATACATTTTGAAAATGATAATTTTGAACACTTTCAGATACAAATCGACATTTTTTCAACTAATCAGTAGGTTTCCTAGATCTATTCGTACAATTTTTCATTTCGAATTACGTTTCAAAACATTTATTCTTACGAAAGTTGTATCATTGCCAAAAACCAAATTCATGATCCTAGCCATAAAAATTCTGATCGGTATTATTGCACTTTTCCATTGTTATATCCTATGGTTCGAAATGTTCGCATGGGAAACTAGAGGAAGAAAAGTATTCCGCTCTTTTCCAAAAGAATTGTTTTCTCAAACGAAAGTAATGGCTGCGAACCAAGGTCTTTATAACGGTTTTTTAGCTGCTGGATTGTTTTGGTCTTTTTTCATTCAGAGTCAAGAATGGCAAAATAACGTAGCTATCTTTTTCCTTTCTTGCATCGCAATAGCAGGACTATATGGAGCAATGACGGCTTCTAAAAAGATTCTGTTTGTTCAAACAGTTCCTTCAGTCATTACAATCGGCCTGATTCTTTTGAGCCAAAGCTAAAATTTAGTTCGGTGTCGATTTCTCAGCGGCAGGAGCTGGATAGGGAGAAACATAATCTGCTACGAAATCATTCCAAGTAATGGGATTATCAGTTGCATCATAGATTTCGAAAAATTCTACAATTTGTAAGAATGATGCTGCGTCTTTGTAACCGGGAATTGAAGATAAGTTTTGCAATTCCTCTCCCAGAAACACAATGGTAGGGTAACTCATTTTTCCGCCCATCAATTCAGCGGGAAGTTGATGATAACCTCTTCTACCTTCATCTACAAACTCATACGTCCGATCTCCAACCGTTATATCTCCTTTATATTCCCCGTCTAGAGCTACAGCATAAAAATTTTCATTTACATGATCAACAATTATTGAATCTGAGAATGTTGTTTTGTCCATTCTCTTGCACCACCCACACCAAACGGTCGACACATCAATCACCCACTTTTTAGGGGTCTCCTGATGCAAAGCAAAGGCTTCTTCGAATGTGAGCCAATGTATTTTCGGTGAAGTTGATTCAAGCTCAGAAGTGACATCAGAACCATGCTGTCCAAAAGTAAATAGGGCCGAAAGACAAAGAGTTAGAAGAGTAATAATTCGTTTCATGACAATCTATTGAAGTTTAAATTTACAACAATGCAAAGAATATTCCAATTCCAACGCGGTGATTCGTTTCGAATTAATTGTATATTCGTAGACGTGAAAATTGCAATTCTCATATCATTAATTGGTGCGCTTTTTCTACTGACAGCTTGTCCTGAAAGTCGTTCCAAATCTGCCTTAAATCAAATTCAAGATAATGGGATGGATTTCCCTAATCTGAGATCTCAACGCTTTTCAGTTGTAAAATTTCAGCTATCCCGATTATTTGACCGTGATTACGGTGTGGATTATACCATTCAAGACAACGCTTCTGGTTTTGTTATTTATGAAATGGATGTTCATTTTAGCGTTGAGCGTTTTGAAAGTGACGAAATTGAACTCCTTCAATTTGCATTTGAAGATGAAATTTATCCAATAGATGCTGTTCATGACAACTATATTTTGAAACGTGAATCTTCTCTAGAAGACGTTGAAACAGGTATCAAAAAAGAATTGCCAAATTCGGTAAAATTCCCAGGATACATTCAAGTTGTTGAGGGAGCAAGAAGTGATTATGCAGAAACCTCATCCTACTTCACTGCAACCTTAGAAATTGGAAGTGAATACTATGTATTCCAGCTAATTGGAAAGGAAGAAAACATGGGATATTTGTACGATGATTTCATTGATATCCTATCCTCAGTTCGTCTGTAATGGATGCATCTAATTTTATTACATCACTCAAGAAAACACTCGAAAATGGCTTGCCTGGTGAGACAGCTCACCAATTGCTTATGCCACGTAAACGTCCTTTGTCGAGCACAGCAAAATCTGAAGCGAAAAATTACCGCGAATCCGCCGTTGGTATTGTGCTCCACCCTTTCAATAATTCAATTCACTGTATATTAATCCGAAGACCTTCGTACGATGGCGTACACAGTGGACAAATTAGTTTCCCTGGAGGAAAAAGAGATGCAAGCGACCCTGACCTCGAATATACAGCAAGAAGAGAGTGTTTAGAGGAAATTGCGCTACCTCACGAATATGCTGAGTTGATTCATCCATTGACAGAAGTATTCATTCCAGTTTCAAATTTTTCTGTACAGCCTTATATTTTCTTCACGGATAACTTACCAGAATTGACGCCAGACGAGCGAGAAGTGGAAGAAATCATCTCCTTTGATTTGTTTGAACTAGTAGAGAGAAAAGAAATTCCAAGAACATCTATCCCCATTAATGCTGGATTCATAATGAAGGATGTCCCCTACTTCGACATAAACGGGCACATCGTTTGGGGGGCAACTGCAATGATGTTAGCTGAAATGAAAGTGTTGATGGAGCGGATGTAAGGTCGCTCTTTTTAATTACCTTAGAATCATGAGTTCAATCTCCCGTAGAAAATTTATTCCACTAATCGGCACAGCATTGCTCGGAGCAGCTTCCCTTTCTTGTGATACTAACAACACTTTGATCGTACCATCAAGGCCTCGACTACTTTCAAATCGATTAAAAAAAGGAGATACGATTGGAATTGCTGCCTCAGCTGGACCTATTAAAGACCGAAAAGAAGTAGAAGAATTTCAAACGATTCTCCATCAACTAGGCTACAAAACGAAGCTGGGTAAAAATGTATTCGGTCAGCATGGCTACTTTTCAGCAAGTGATGAAGAACGTGCAAGTGAATTCATGGAGCTTATTTCAGATAACGAGGTTCAAGGGATTTTCTTTATCAGAGGCGGTTGGGGATGCGCGCGAATTCTTGATTTACTGGATTACGACGTCATTGCCCAAAATGCGAAAGTGATCATGGGATTTAGTGACATTACCGCTCTGCTCAATGCGATCACGCACAAAACAGGATTGGTTACATTTCATGGCCCAGGAGGAAACTCAACTTGGAACGAATACAGCGTAAATTACATCAAACAACTACTCCATGAAGGAGAAAAAGTCGTGTTTCAAAACACTAAAGCGGACAGAACGATCATTTCATATTCTTCAGGGAAAAGCGAAGGAATCTTTTATGGCGGCAATCTGTCTGTTCTCTGTGGAATGGTCGGTTCAAACTACTTACCCGACTGGAATGGGAAAGTTCTGTTTTTAGAAGACGTAGGAGAAGAACCGTATCGCATTGATCGTATGCTCACCCAATTGAAATTAGCTGGTGTTTTTGATCAAATCTCAGGATTGGTTTTGGGGAATTTTAGAAAATGTACGCCTGAAGAACCAGAGCGTTCGTTTACCTTGGAAGAAGTGTTTGAACAGCATTTTTCTAAGGCTAATATTCCCGTTTTTTATGGCGCTCAAATTGGTCATGTGAGGAATAAGTTCACGGTTCCAGTTGGAGTTAAAGTGTGTATGGATACAGATAGAGGGACGATTGAGTTATTGGAAAGTGGGGTTAAGTGAATCAAGTTTTCCAGGACAAAGATCCACAAAAACTTAATTCAACTTATCCTTTCCTAAGCTTATCCAGGTCTTCTTTAAAATAGTATTTAGAACTTATTTTTTCGAGTATATGCTTATCGACAAGGTTATTTAATTCAGTTCCCCAATAAGATTCATCTACAGAAACACCTTTACTTTTCAGATACGAGTAGAATTTCCACGGTTGAATATTAATAACTTCCTCGGTATTTTTAATATTCCCTTCCCGAGATGGTTCGAAGTCAATGAAATCAAAATCTAATTCTAACCCATTCCAATCGATATAAATTCCATAGCCATGTCTACTGAATCGATTAATTCCAATATCAGGAAAGGAACCATCACTATCGATATTTGCAAACCAACTTTTTCCTTCGTGAGTAATTGTTCCAACCTGTTCTTTCAAAATCAAGAGGACTTGCTTGATATCGTCTAAATACGAACGAAGTTCTAGTTCTGCATTCATTGGTGACTTCATTGTTTCTATAACTCGTATGCAGATGGAAAAACACTATTTCCTAAAACCTCACTCTTGCAAATCCAAACGCACTTGAAATACTGTTCGAATCATCCAAGAAGAACGTCAATGCATCTCTAGAAGAAATTCCGAACTCATATGTTCCACCTCCCAAGATGAAATTAATTCCAACAGGCATGTTGTGCTTGTAGATTCCTCCACCTAAATACCCCATGCTCAAT
>NVXP01000159.1 GCA_002733985.1 Fluviicola sp.
TCCCGATTCAAAAAACAATAAAATAAACTCTGAATAGCTTAATTCAACTTCCGTCTCGAACGGTTCACCAAATGGGCAGATGAGAGTCATTCTCATTCTGTCCCGTTTTTTTTCATCAAAGCTCCCTGTATATTTACAGTATTAGTTCCATTCCTAAACTATTTAACCGCACTCCTAAACTGGATTAGTAAAGGAAGCTCATTCCACAAAAAAAAGACTGCCATTCCTGACAGTCTTTTAAAGATTCATGACTCTATTTAGTTTTTATTCTTTAACGAATCGTCTTCTAATTATTGTCTTGTCCATTTTAATGTTTACCGTGTACATTCCAGTTGAAAGTGATTCTACAGAGAATGATTCATTCACTTCCATTTGAACCAACTCTCCTAGTTGATTGAAAATTTCAATTGAGATAATGTTCCCTTCTGTTTTTATGCTTAGTTGATTTCTAGTTGGATTTGGATAGATAGTTAAGTCAAAATCTGATAACTCCTCTATTCCAATACTCGATACACTATTACATTCAGAAGTGTCAACACAACCACCGAAGGTTATTTCAACGGCGTAATTCCCGTTTGACACTGGTGCAAAGTTAATGTTCGTTTCTCCTGAAATCGCACTATGGTTGTCATCACAATCTAACCATTGGTATGTTGCCCCAGTTTGATTCGCTGTGAGCGTATTTCCAACTGAACTGACTAAATTGTCTATGGACGTAATGCTTACTGTTTGCATTTGTGAGGAAGTATTTCCGTTTCCATCATCATACGTCCAAGTAATCGTTGTATTTGACGTAAGTGGTAAGGTAACAGTGTGTGTTCCCGTAATTGAACCTGCACAATTGTCTGTAGCGCTTGGTGCTGTTAGACTCGTGACAGAACACACAGCAGTTATATCAGTTAAGTTTGTCAGATCCGCAATTGGGGCAGTAATGTCATTGATAATAATTGCTTGCGTTTGGATCGTAACATTGCCGTTTCCATCATCGTACGTCCAGGTAATTGTTGTACTCGACAAAATTGGTAATGCAGTCGTTTGTGTTCCTGTAATTGAGCCAGTACAATTATCTGTGGCCGTTGGAGCGGATAAACTTGTTACTGAACATTGCTCAGTTATATCGACCAATGAACCTGCATCAGCAACCGGAGCAATGTTGTCATTAATCACCACATTTTGCGTTTGGGAAGATGTATTTCCATTTCCATCATCAAACGTCCAAGTTATTGTTGTACTAGATGTAATTGGTAAGGTAACATTGTGTGTTCCAGTAATTGCTCCTGTACAGTTGTCTGTAGCCGTTGGAGCAGATAGGCTTGTTACCGAACATTGTGCTGTTAAATCTGTTAATGAAGCAACATCAGCAATTGGGACAATATTATCATTAATAACTACACCTTGTGTTTGGGTAGAAGTATTTCCATTTCCATCATCATACGACCAAGTAACAGTCGTATTTGACGTAATTGGTAATGAGACATTGTGCGTTCCAACTACTGCTCCTGTACAGTTGTCTGTAGCAGTTGGGGCAGATAGGCTTGTTACCGAACATTGTGCTGTTAGATCAGTTAATGAAGCTACATCAGCAATTGGGACAATATTATCATTAATAACCACATCTTGTATTTGGGTAGAAGTATTTCCGTTACCATCATCGTACGTCCAAGTAACAGTCGTATTTGAGGTAATTGGGAAAGTGACATTGTGGGTTCCTGCAACCGCTCCTGTGCAGTTGTCTGTTGCTACTGGAGCGATTAAACTTACGACTGAACATTGTCCAGTTACATCTGAAAGTGTTACAATATCTGCTACTGGTGCAGTATTGTCATTTATATACGCCTCTTGCATTTGCGTAGAAGTATTTCCATTTCCGTCATCATACGTCCAAGTAATAGTAGTGTTTGATGTGATTGGAAAAGTAACATTGTGTGTTCCTGTAATTGATCCAGAACAATTATCGAAAGCTGTTGGAGCCGTTAATACTGTAACATCACACTGTGATATAACATCTAAAAGATTCGTAACATTAGGAACAGGAGTCGTAATATCATTTATTACTACATCTTGCGATTGCGTGGAAGTGTTTCCGTTTCCATCATCATACGTCCAAGTAATCGTTGTGCTTGATGTAATTGGGAAGGATGCATTATGCACTCCTGTAATTGCTCCTGAACAGTTGTCAGTTGCCATTGGATCAATTAAACTCGTTACTGAACATTCTGCTGTTACATCAGCTAAAGTTGCTACATCCGCAATTGGAGCAATATTATCATTAATAACCACATTCTGTGTTTGAGTGGAAGTATTTCCGTTTCCATCAACATACGTCCAAGTAATAGTTGTGTTTGTCGTAATTGGGAAAGAAGCATTATGTGTCCCGCTAACTGCTCCTGCACAGTTATCTGTAGCCATTGGAGTGAATAAACTTGTTACCGAGCATTGCGCTGTTACATCAGTTAATGTTGCAATATCAACTACTGGTGCAGTAATGTCATTTGGATTTATAGTTACCGTTTGAGTCATAGTTAAGCTACAATCATATAATGTTGTACTACAACTAGAAGCATTACTTGAAATCCAGTCACTTGAAATGTGAAAATTTAACAAGCCACCATTAATAGCTACTGGAGAATGATCGATTAATGTACCAGTATTGTTATCATTGAAGTCGAATAAGCCAGCAAGATTCGCTTCTGAACCTGTGAGGCAATTGTTCATATTCGCTTGAATTTCAACAAGTGTTAAATCATCAGCCCAAAGACTTAAATCATCCATTTCCCCAACAAACCAATCCGTTCCAAGAATGGATGCGCCAATGAACAAGTTAGTCGCTCCAGCAAACGTACCTGTTGAAAAAGTACCAGGATTGGCGGATGCTTCAAGAGCACCATCTATGGTAACGATCCATTGCGTGGGTGTATTGGGAACCACTTTGGCCGATCCTGTAACATAATGCCATTGACCGTCATTAATGGATGTTGTCGACAGTCCAGAAGAAAAATAAACCCCTGTCCCAAACCGACCACCAAAAGAGACCTTTCCTGCTGGATTCATTAATAATTGATAGCCATTAATACCATCATATTTATCAACGATGTATTGATCTCCTGTTGAAGATGTTTTCACCCAACAGCTAACGGTTACCTTATCGGTAATTCCTCTATTCGCATTTGTGAGTAAAACATAATGACCTGCAATTTCAAAATTTAAGGCATTGTTTACTGGTGGGAGTGTAATTCCACCAAAAACACTATATGTTGTTGGGCTTAAGATGGCTCCCGTATTAAAGTATAATGCACTTCCGGTTCCTGTTATTGGCCCATCAATTACAGTTCCATTGTTGTCTAACAAGGAATAACCCACACCAAGAACTGAATTTCCTGTACTTACGGTAGCAGAGCCTCCCGTGCAAATTGTTGCTGGCCCTGAAACGGATTCATCATTAAGCGTTACTATGTTTACTGTTGACGTTTGTGTCATTTGCAAGGTGGATCCAGTACCGCAGGGCGATGGGCTATTAGTTCCCCAAGAACTTACAGCCATATTGATTAATGTACCGTCCGTATTACTAATTGATAAATCTATCGAATTTGTACCTACTCCTTCGTCGAATTTAAACCAACCTCTTAATCCTGATTCAGAACCTGTTAGGCAAGTTGACATGTTGTTTAGTATTTGGCTTTCAGTTCGTTCATAATTCCAAATACTCACATCGTCGATTTCGCCAGAAAAGAAAAGAGTAGAATAACCTCCTATAAGTGTGCTTGCTGTAGGGGCATCTAATGAACTATCACCAGAAGTTGCCATCGTTCCATAATTGGCAGCATTTTCGACCACACCATCAACATATACTTTCCAATTTCCGTTTACAATATTTGCTGTTCCTGTAATGTAATGCCATTGTCCATCATCTACAGAGACGGTAGAAATTCCAGACGTTCTAGCACCAGAGGATCCACCTTGCCCTCCTCTACCAGATAGTCCTACCTTTCCATTCACGTCTAAATACAAGTAGTACCCTTTTGAGCCATCATATTTAGAAGCGAAAATTTCCGTAGTTCCAGAAGATGTTGTTTTTAACCAGCACGATATTGTAACTATTCCAGATACTCCCCTACTATAATTGGTCAAATTGACAATGTCATTAACGCCATCAAACACTAAATTGCTACCATTGTATTCCGTGGCAAACACGTTAAACGTTTCAGTACTTGTTAATGCTCCCGTATTAAAGATTAGGTTGTTTCCTGTGCCTGTTATTGGGCCATCAATGATCGTATTGCTGCTATTTCTTAAAAAGTAGGACGTTCCAATTTGAGAACCTACTGTGGAAACAGCGGAACTACCTCCGCTACAAATTTCTGTCGGCATTGCACTTACGGGTAGATCCGTGATTTGTGCCTTGGTAACAAAACCGAGACTCGCTATGGTTAAAGTACTAAGTATTATTTTTCTCATTACTGTCTGCGTTTATAGTTAATTTTCAATTTGAGTTCAATAGTAATTGAAACAACCATAATTAGAACAAAGCACTTCGTGAGTGACGAAATGAAGCCGTAAAGGCATTAAAACCAGAAGATAAGCAAGCAAAAACATACTGCCATTTCTGACGGTATCGTCCTATAAACCAACATTAATTAAGAATGTAAAAAGCCCCACAATCATATGACTGCAGGGCTTTCAACAATGGTTAGTTGTTATATATTATTCAAGCGTAATTGTTTGGCCACAGGAATCATCGCCATTGGCAATTAGTCCTCCTTTATCGCTTGTCCCAACACAATAGTAAATATCGGTTTGACAAAGATATGTTGTCGAACTACCAGCGTTTAGTGTAGTTGTTGAACCAGAATCTGTGATCAACTTGATACTTGAACTTGAATTATTCTTTATCGTGTATTTGGAACTACCTCCTTTATTTGCATTCATTTTAGCCGCTAACTCTCTAGATTGTGATTGTCTTTCTTTCAAAGATTTTGATGATTCGGCCTTCATTTCAGCTACATATTTTTCTTCTTGCCCAACATTCGCCGTTTTTTGTTTTGCTTTCATATCGGCTAAATATTTAGTGATTACCTCATCAAGATTTATATCCATGATTCTCTGCATTTCCGGAGAAGCCCCTGTGGTCATCATTTTCTCCTTTGCTGCAGCAATTTTCTCCTTCATTGTCAGTTTTTTCTTTTTAGGCGCCTCTTCAATAACAGGTGCCACATCCTTAATGACAACACTTATTCGACCAACTGACTCAAATGACAACCCATCTGATGAAATTTCCATTAATTGTATCAGCATATCATCTATAAAAACGTATCCATCACTGTTGTATTTATGTAGGAACAAAGAGGGATAAGTTTGATGATCGATATAATTGTCATAGATTTGATTCCCTAACGATCGATCGAGATCATCATTATCTACATACAAAACCTCATTGGGCAATCCAGATTCTAATCTGGATATAACGTAGGTTGTTTTATAATACTCTCCATCTGGTCGGTAATGCCCTTCTTTTCCTTCAATTTTATCAGCATAATGATACACTTGAAATTCTTGACCTTCATACTTCGCGATTCCTTCATAGAAACTATCCTGTGCATGGGACGCTGGGAGTACGCTCATTAATGCAATTGCTGAAACTAGTATTTTCTTCATTTCGTAGAATTTAATTGATACTTATTTGTTGTTTAACTTCGTGTAACAAGATTGATTATTGAAACGTTCTTGTGAAATTTATGTATCAATAGTACGTCATGCCATTCAATGCATAACAATAGAACTCGTGAATAGCAAAATGAGCCAGTAAAGGAACAATTATAGCGTAAATGGGAGACTAGAATGATGCTTTGTGTGGAATAACGACCTCAATTCTAGTTCCTGATGGAATCCCGTTTTCGAACAAATCAATCGTGTTAAAATACGCATCAACGCCATTTTTAATACTCAATATCTCGAGACGGTTTTTAATTGCATCCAAAGCAAATGATTCATGTTCCCGACCTTGACGGATTTGAATTTCTTCCGCTTTCTGCCTCCCTACTCCATTGTCAATAATAATGCACTTCAGCTGATCGGTGAACTCAAAAGTGATTGAAATTTTCTTCGCTCCCCTCTTATGCATCAAGCCGTGAAGTAGCGCGTTTTCGATAAATGGCTGAACGATCAGAGAAGGTACACTTAGTTCATTATCTCCTTCATAATTGATATCAAAACTAAAATCATCTCCAAAACGAAGTTTCTCGAGTTTCAAATAGGTATCTAAGAATTCTATTTCACTTTGAATTGAGATAAAATCTTTGTTTGAGTAATTGAGCGTACTCCGTACAAGGTTCGCGAATAATACGATGTAATCATAAGATGCATCAGTCTTTTGTTCTAAGATCAAGCCTTGAATCGAGTTGAGAGAGTTAAAGATAAAATGCGGATTCATTTGTGAACGCAAGGCCTTTAATTCACTGTCCAATAGACTGGTTTTCAATTGTTGTTTCTCAAGAATCTCTCTGTTTTTCTTTTGAATCAATCGGTAGCGATAACGTGTAAGAAGTAAAACTGTTAAGCCAATTGTAAATGCAATCAAACAATAAAACCACCATGTCCGCCAATACGGTGGAAGAATCGAAAAAGAGTATTCAAATACCTCGGTTTCTTGATTACGATAGCTTGCCTTTATTTTGAAGGTATAATTCCCGACAGGTAATGACTGAAATTCAATCACATTTTCAGTACTCTCCAGGTTTTTCCATTCATCATAAAATCCATCCAATGTATATCGAATTGTAGTTTCTGATTTCGACTCGATGTTTCTATAATCAAAATAAAAGCTGAACTTATTCTCATTATAGTTGAACTGAACCTGACTTTTACCATCAATAACATGACCATTAACGATTATTGAGTCTATGTACAGTTTTGAGATTAACTTCTGCTCTCTTGTCTTTGAGATATCAATTGAATAAAAATTATGCTGCTCTAGAAGCCAAAGTTTGTCATCGCTTAAGGTGAAATCAGTTACGTCAGCGGTTAATACTCCTTCAGCAATACCCAAATAATTAATTCGTCGAGTTTCCAAGTCAAATATTTGCATTCCTCTACTCCCAAGAATATAGAGTGTGGAACCTTGAAGCATTATCTTCTTTATATTATTCGATTTCAGTCCATTCTTTACAGAGATTCGATCTACCCATTTTTTATTTTCAAAAACCAGAACACCGTGTTCATTAGTAGCACAATACAATTTATCATTAAACGAAACCAGATCATTGGCTATAAATTGCTTTCCCTCGAACAATACTTCCTCAGAACCATCAGCATAGCTGTTTTCAAGTGGTTGACATAGGATCCCTAAATTCGTTGTAAAGTAGACCAATTCGTCTGAAGGTGACCAAGTAATGGCAGTACTCCTTCCTTGCTTTGAAATACAACGGCTTTTCACTTGATCGCTACTACTAGTTGTTGTGAGCAAGTAGATCCCATTTAGTCCAGAAATCAACATGTTATTACTGTCAACCATGCAGACATCTTTAATTCCTACATAATCTTCTGAGTAGGTTTCATAGAGTAAATGCTTTTGTGAAATTCCATTGAATGAAAAGTTCCCTGGAATGTAAAAGACATCATCAACATTTGCTTTCACCTTATCAATTAACTTTTTTTCCTTTTTAAATTCGAAAACTTCACCTAATCGAGTTGATAAATACACTTCATTTGTTGGCGTAGATTCTATCCCTAAAAGCAAGCCATCTGAATGATGTTGGATGACATTTTTATTCGGTGACACAATGATTCCGCTTCCAAATGTTCCCAAAAATAACGTTCCATTTATATTCGAATAAGCGGTGGAAATAAACTCGTTTTGAAATAGACGTTGTTTTTCAATTAGAGAATCATTTTTCAATTCGAGTATTCTAGCACCATGTTTAATATCCAACCCTATTAATTCCGAATCATTCAAGATGAGAAAACGTTCCTTGAATTTGAGGTCTGTTCCTAAAATAAGCGTGTGATCAATATTAACAATTTTATTTTCTTCTTCAATTAGTCCAAATGTTTTAGCATTTACATCAAAATAATTAACCCTTCCCGTGTAATCGAGATCTAATGAATTCGATACCAAATCCAATTTCCCATCCTTCCAACGAAGGACCTTCATTGAATTTCCAAAAGTGATGTACAGCTCACCATTAAATGCTTGTTTACACAGTAATGTAGCCTTCGGGAACTCTTCCATCTCCGGTAAAACAGCAATTGGATTAGTTGATACATCTAGAATAATGGATTCTTTGCCTTTAGCATTTATGGATCGAACTGTTGATTTAGTCACTGTAATTATTCTATCGCGATCATCGATAAAATATTTAAAGAGTTGTACATTCTCATCAGGATCGATTTGATTGAACAGACTTAGCTTTCCGTTGGTAATCTTAAAAATCTGACCATTTAAATTTGAGCAAAATATTTCACCTTTTCCATTCAGTCGTAAATCAAAGAATGAATTCCCTAATTGACCATCAATCGCTTGAAATTGAATGATTCTATTCTGTTTGTATGCGTATAATCCATCATTGGTTCCAATATATAGGATCTCTGTCTGATCATTATATAGAAGGGAATAAATATCTGTATTAGTGAATTCTTCTTCACCAATGATAAAATGTGTGGGATTTTGTCCAAAACACATTTGAATGCTCAGCGAAAAAAGGCTGATTATGATCCAATTTATCAGTCTATATCTCAATATTCTTTAATTGCCAATTCAAATTCGTCATTCTTCTTTCGAGAGATCATTGTTTTAATATTGCGCGCCATTGTAATCGTATTTTCTGATTTATTATACGTTTCAATGTATTTCAAATTAATAATCCATGAACGATGTGATCGAAAAAAACTCGTATTATCTTCCAATAATTCTTCAAAATACTTAAGTGTTTTAGATACTGTAATCACTTTTTCGTTCGTCAGATAAACGCGACAATATGTGTCATCCGCCTCAATTGCGATAATAGAATCCAATTCTAGGATGCGCCGATTACCAAGCTCAGGAAGAACTATTTTGTTATAACTTTTATCTTTTATTGACTTAAGTAGTTCATGATAGTTATCCAATCCTCCTTTTTGTTCAAGCTTTGAAGTAAGTTTATCAATTGAGGACGACAATTTTTTACGATCGATTGGTTTGACAAGGTAATCTACGGCGTTCAACTCAAAGGCTTTTATTGCATAACGGTCAAAGGCTGTGACAAAAATAATTTCAAAGTTAATTTCATCGATAAAATTGACGAGTTCAAATCCAGCATATTCAGGCATTTGCACATCAAGAAAAATCACATCAGGCTGATGTAATTTAATTTGTTCCACAGCTGAAAGTACATCTTCACATTTTGCAACAACTTCGATATGATTAAAATCTTTTTCTAAAAGGCTATTCAGTACAGTTCTCGCCCACTGTTCATCATCAACAATTATGGCCTTAATTTTATTCATGCTACTAAGGTAAATGATTAATGCTCATTACAAAGAATGAGGTCGTGAGTAACCAATTGGCGTAGTAAAGAGAAATTAGAGGTCGTTTCCCAAATGTCAAGTATTTTATTTAGACCCGAATGGGAAAATCAAAAACGCAAATACTGAAAGGAATTGTAAACAACGCTAATAGAAATTAATAGCCCATATGTAAACGCATTCTCCCCACTCGTGAATTTGGAAAGATTTTAGTGTGAAGCAAAACAAAATGGACCAATAGAAATCATATAGAAGTGCCTACTTACTATAAAAGTCTTTCAGAAATGGAAGACTTTTTTGTTAAACGGTATTCCCTACCCTGCACCATTCATTTCTGCATACGAGATCTGGTACTTCTTTAATTCTTGAACAATACACTTTCTTTCCGACACATAAAATGAAACGCGTTCCTTTTGCATCTTTTTAATTCTTCTCCCTTTGTAATAGCTCATCAAGCGCAGCCCAACTTTTGCATAATGCATGCTGAATCGCATCATTGGATAGAGCAAAACCATCGACACAAGCGCAATCAGCCAGCTAGAACTGATGAAATACACACTTACTCCAATGATTGGAGTCCAAAGAATAAATAACAAGGTTCCCAAAACAAAGATGAGTGTCCCAGTGAATGCATAATGGTATTTCCCTCCATCGGAACCTGCCTCAATTGCCGATTTGATTTTCTTTTTAAAGATAAGCTTGGTTAACTGGTACGGAATAAAGAAAATAAATAGACTTGGAAGCGCGATTAAAGAACCCAAAACCATGAAAATCCATTTGAAAGCGGAAGGTTTAGATTGTTCGGTCTCTTCTAATAAATCATCGGAAATCCCAAGTTGGTTGATGGCACCGAAATAGGTCTCAATTCGTGTTGACATCTCTGTGTATGCAGTAGAATTTGTTTCTTCGAAATGGGCCACCGCACTCGCAACGCTTTGATAAAATTCGAAATCTCCTTTTTTATCTTTACCCGAAATGGCTTTCTCTTCTCGATGAGTTGTGATGAATAAACGGCATATACTCTTTACGAGATCTTCATTTTGGGTATTGTCAATGTGAATGATAGTTTTCTTGAGCTCTTCTTGGACTTGCTTCGTCTGGGATCGATACAGGTCCGGAAGATCTTCATCATTCTCAGAAGGAGAAAATAAAATGGGTTCTCCGATTTTCACCACTACCCGACTCTGGAATTCATGTGGGTTGGAATAACTTAATCCTATGGGAATGATCGGAACCATTTTTTTCTGATCCGTATACTTTTCGAATCCCGCTTTTATTCTAACAGCTCCTGTCTTCAATTCTCGGATTTTCGACACCGTACTACTGCTCGCTTCAGGAAAGATAATGATGCATTTATCTTGATTCAAACTTTGATAGCACTCCTCAAACATTTCAACATTGCTCACCTCTTTCTTTTTTGACAACCACGGTCTGTGAACGGGAATCATGTTCAATTGATTTTTTAACACACGAGCTTTCAAACCTTTACCAAAATACTCTGAAGCTGCCAAAAAATGAATTTTCCGTTTCAAGATTACGGCAATTGTCAAAGGGTCCATTAATGCACTGGGATGATTCGAAACGAAAATGATTGGGCCGTTTTCAGGAATGTTTTCCGTACCGATCACGTCAATTCTCCTGAAGAACAAGTGAAGAGACATCCCAATGATTCGTTTCAAGATTGAATACAGCATGCAGATCGTTTTAGTGGTAAATATAGACAGTCTCTTGTAAATACTAGACTTGAATTCGGCATGTCAAACTTACGGAGTTGTGGGATTCGCAAATATTATCCTAAAGGACTAAGAACAGAATGGCTTATTTGAGATAAAGACTAATTATTGCATTCGATCGTACACGTGAAATTGAGGCTGGGAAAAGTCAGAGCTTTTAAGGCAGGAGGGAATTAGGTGTTTAGAGATTGATAAACAAGAGTAATATTTCAAGTATCAAACGTCCTCAACCAAATCAATGCTTCATTCTTAGAATTAAAGACTTTTGCTGGATTATTGGTTCTTCGTAGCTTAATGTAAAACCGAATAACCATGCGTTGAGCAAGATTTTCGACAACATACGCCAAAGCAGTACAATCAGGTGATTTCGTAGCTGCGTATTCCTTTGTACCTGATTCGAAATTTAGAAATTTCCCATATTCACTTAATACTTGAACCTTGCGACCTTTAGTCAATTGATTAAAAGCAATTAGAGCTTCATCAATGTCCTCATTGCCTACATCAATATCTCGATCCCACTCGATGTTAATGATCGAATCACCAATCCACCGAATTGTAGATTTACTAGTTCTAATCTCTTTTGTTTCTACGACTTTTATCACGGTATCTAATATTTCGGTTCTAGTAATATACTGTTTTACAAATAGATGAAAAAATAAATGGATGACTGATTCATTATTAGTTATGCATATCTCCCCGTCTAGAATAATGAATTTTCACCACTTTATTCACCATTCACCATTAAAAAATGACGCTCATACTAATGATCAGATATGTAGCTAATTAGACGCCGATTTTTACACTCATATTTCATTTACCTAAAAAAAGTGAAATAAAATGCAATAGAATTTAATTGTCCCGTCTTTACTTTTGAGAGCTACTTAAGCCAACAGATTGAATGACTTCTGAAACAGAAAATAAAAGAAAATTAGAATCCTTTTTTAGGGATGAGTATCAGTCCTTGAAGTCCTATGTGAATTCACGAATTAGGACGAGTACTGATCGTGATCCAGAGGATATCATTCAGGACGTAGCGCTACGATTGTTCTCAGGTGCAGATCGATATGCACCAATAAATAATGTTGCCGGGTTCGTATACCATTCAATAAAAAACAAAATTATTGACATCATGCGTAAAGGGAAGCAAACGGATAATGATGCGGATGGAAACGAATTAAAGCTGATAGAATTCACCGAGTTACTATATGGAAAATCAGACAATTCTTATCCTGAACAAATGTTTGAGGAACTGAAAACGGCGATTATGCAATTAAAAAAAGAATACAGAGACATTATTTTGGCCGTGGATTTTGAGGGATATAGTTACAGCGAAATTTCAGATGAAACGGGAATTCCACAAGGCACATTAATGTCACGAAGGCACAGAGCAATTGCGCTCTTGCACAAAGAATTAAAACTAAAAAAACAACACTAAAATTTTATATCATGACAAATTATTTTAATCACAAGATGAGAGGAAAAAGTCCAGCGGTAATTGCAGGAATGATAGTATTTGGAATTATTGCCATGACAGGGCTTGCAATACTCTTTGGCTTTGTTATCATGTGGCTTTGGAATTGGCTAATGCCCGAACTTTTTGACCTGCCTTCATTGACTTATTGGCAAGCTGTTGGATTGTTTATTCTATCAAAAATTCTACTTGGTGGTATTGGTGGCGGAGGAAGCTCAAAAAGCAAGAGATCATCTGATCACTGCAATTCTAAAAAGAAAAAGAAAGGCGACTTTTCAAAATGGGAACATTATGATAACTTCTGGAAGGAAAAAGGTGAAACTGAGTATGCTGCATATGTCGAAGAGTTGAATAACCCATCAGATAAAGCTCCTGCAAGTGATGCTTCGAATGCGAAGAATGAATCGAACGATTCTAGTACTATAGAAACAGAATAAGCATGGGAATTGTAATATTATCCACGAATTTGCATTCAGCTAGTCGTGTAGAGCGAATAAGCTCGAGTTTTAATGCGCATCAGAAGGTTATTCATTGGTCAGTTGATCTTGAAGATCGAGATAATGTGATGCGCATTGTTGCTCAAGAAGGATTCGCTGAACAGGATGCTATCGCGTTGATTGGTGCGAATGGTTTTATTGGGAAGGATTTGGATTGTTAGTTGATTTGGTGAACAATGCTTCGTTGGATGTAATTATTAGAAATGATTAAATAAGTGCTTGAAAGATCTTTCAAATTCACTTAAGGAAGGCCTAAGCTGAACCTTTCAAACACTCACCTGTACTACCCAATAGCATTCATCAAAACAACGAACATGAAAAAACACATCTTACTTCTAGCTAGTTTAACAGTGTCAATCAGCGCCTTTTCACAATTGGGATATGGAATTTCCAGCGCATCATACGCCTATCATCACGGTGGTAATGGCAATATCTTACCTTCAAAAAGTATCGTTGAAGAAGAAATTTTCAATTATCATGAGCACAAGATTGACGGAGCAAATTACAACGATCCGATCACGATTTCTTACATGTGGGGAAATGAAAAAATCAATGCAAATGCAAATGAAATGATCCTTCAAATAGGAATTGCTACGCATCGCGACAAGGAATTGAAGAACGTCGCTCCTGCAAACCTAAGTTTAGTAGTTGATGTTAGTGGTTCCATGGGCGGAGGTCCTCTTGAAAAAAGTAAGGAGGCGATAAGAGAATTGGTGAAACAATTGCGCCCTTCGGATCAAGTATCGCTCGTTTTATTTGGCAGTACTGTTTCCATCCCGTTCAAGAGTCAAAAAATTGGCAACAAAGCGGAATTATTAAGACAAATTGACGCGATTTCCATTAACGGCAGTACAAATGTTCACCTTGGTATGCTGACTGGATACCAACAAGTTGCCAGTACATTTCTAAATAATGGAAGTAATCGTGTAATCGTCTTTACAGATGCAATGGCTAATACAGGTCTTGTAGATCCGAAACAAATTTTAGCCAATACCAAGATTTATATTAAAGACATTGACTTGACATTTATAGGCATTGGCGTTGGATTTAACCAAGATTTTGCCCGTGAAATAAAAACAAAACTCAGAGGTCACATGCACTTCGTGGAAGACAGCAGAGAAATCACCAAACTTTTCAAAGAAGAGGTTGAACAGTTCTTGACAGCTCCACATGCGAAGAAAGTGAAACTGACGATTGAACTTCCAGAACAATTGATCTTGAGCAAATTTTATGGGTACAATCCGACAGTCCTTGGGAACAAACTGGAATTGGAACTCGACGATTTACAGGGAGGTCTTACTCAAATATTTATGCTGAAATTTACGCGTAAAAATGAAGGTTTACGTGAAATCGATGCGATTAAATGTGAGTTGTCATTTAACGATCAGCACGACCAAGCTACAATCATTACGGAAGAAATAGCACAGGTTAAGATCCTTAAAAACAGCGATGAGTACAACAAACTGGAAAATCTTGAAGTGAAAAAGAACTACTGTATCGTATATATGGCACGGAAGTTAAAGGAGGCGAGTATAAACTATGAAGGCGATAAGGATGTTGCCAACTATTACCTCACAATCAATAACGCCTTAGCAACCATCGATGCTGAATACAAAACCTTGGATGATGATCTCACGTACGTTTACGATCTTTTATCCAAACAAAGTGAACATGAAAAACACGCTAAATCACATTTGGCTGATACTTTCTAATCTTTATTCTGAGTCAGTCGTATTAATAGAATAGTCCTTTTGAAATTAAGGAAATCATACTAAAAGCCATGGCATTACTGTCATGGCTTTCTTTCGTCAACTAAATCAATACAGCAATAAAGAACGTTTTGCCAATAATGTATGCAGTGAACAATTTCATCTTATTTCATTTCTTAATCTAGGTTAATGCAATTGGCTTCATTGTTTTTGATCTTTGATCTAAACTTGGTGAAAGCCAACGGATTCTCATGGTAGAAAGTTTCTCTTTTGAAACAAAATGCAACCTTAATAAATACAAAAAAATGGAAAAAAAATATTCAAACGACGAGATAACAATCCTCTGGAAACCAAAGACCTGTATTCACGCAGCTGAATGTGTTAAAGCTTTGCCAAAGGTCTATAATCCAAAAGAAAATCCATGGATAAAAATAGAAAATGCTACAACGGATGAATTGAAAGCGCAAATAGGAAAATGTCCTTCAGGAGCTCTTTCTTTTTCTGAAAAAGAATAGAATAAAACGGAACAATTTTAATTAAAAATGAATGAATCAGTGTTCATTCACACCATACAGTAACAAAACTCTCAGACTCTTTTTATGTCAAATGCCGTTTCAAAAGAATTAGGTGAAAAACCCATTGGGAAATTAATTATAAAACAATCATTCCCAGCCGCGATAGGAATATTAGTGATGTCACTAAATATGTTGGTTGACACCATTTTTGTAGGAAACTGGGTTGGATCAAATGCCATTGCAGCCATTACGATTGTGCTACCCATTACATTTTTAATTGCTTCTTTCGGCATGGCCATAGGAATTGGAGGATCCTCTATTATTTCGAGGGCTTTTGGTGCGAATAATGATGACAAAGCCAATCATGTTTTTGGAAATCAAATTTTGATTTCAATAAGCGTCGCCCTTATTCTAGTGATATTTGGTTTCTTATTCAAAGATCAGGCTCTTCTGTTATTTGGAGCAAAAGGAGGAATAATTCAACCCGCTAGTGACTACTTTTCCATCGTATTAATTGGTATCCCTTTCCTTGCACTTTCAATGACGGGGAATCCAGTGATTAGAGCGGAAGGAATGCCTATTTATTCTATGGTTGCCATGCTAATTCCATCTATCGCAAACATTGTCTTGGATTATGTGTTCATTGTCCAAATGGATTTAGGCATCATTGGCGCTGGATGGGCAACAACTATTTCATATGCAATGTCTTTTATTTTTATCGTTTGGTTTTTTCTCTCGAAGCACAGTGAACTGAAAATCAAGTTGAAATGGTTGAGGTTTGAATGGGAATATATAAAGGAAATTGGTGCGCTCGGCGGTGTCACATTGGCAAGACAAGGCGTAATAAGCATCTTATCTATTATTCTTAATCATTTGTTATACAAATACGGTGGTGGTGTCTCCATAGCAGTCTACGGAATTATTAGTCGAGTACTGATGTTCGCTCTATTTCCTGTAATGGGAATCGCACAAGGATTCATGCCAATTTTAGGATATAACTACGGTGCAAATAAATTTCCTCGTGTAAGGGAGACGATCAAAAAATCAATGTTATATGCTTCAATTTTAGCTCTAATTGTATTCATTTTCATCATGATTTTCCCGAAAGAATTGGTCAATGTCTTCACATCAGATCTCGCTATTCTTGAACAAACTCCGAATGCACTTCGTACGGTGTTTCTCGTCACGCCATTAATAGCGATACAGCTCATAGGATCAGCTTATTTTCAGGCAGTAGGAAAAGCAAAAATGGCTCTTTTGTTGACCTTAACAAAGCAGGGATTTTTCTTGATCCCACTTATTCTAATATTGCCTCAATTTTATGGACTCGCTGGTATCTGGATTTCGTTTCCCATCGCAGATTTTTGTGCTACAGCTCTAACAGCCTATTTTCTAAGAAAGGAAATGAATCAATTCAAATAGAGTAAGCTTCAAAACATACCTCATGAAGTAGATATTATTGGTTCAACTTCAATTGAGTTTTTTTTGTATTCAACATTTTTTTTTAATTTAGTCCTAGATTGGCTGTAAAGACAATTGATTGTATCACATGGAAGAAATTGGCAATCAATCGAATAGTCCTCATGTTAGGTTCATGTACCATGTTAATTTTATTAATCATACAATTAACATCGATTATGAACACGTTAAATTCACACAGTTTACTTTTAGTATTATTCGCGACTCTAACCGTTTCAATAGGAAACGCGCAAGTTTCAGAAAGTTGCGAATGTAGTGTCGACACTGCAGGTTATGCAGCTTTCTTACCAACGCTTAATCCAGATGAAAACGCCACATTTCAATTTCATGTCAGTGGAAATTTTGCCCTTGCGTATGGCGTTATTGGTAGTACAACACCTTCTGTTGTTCAAGATTTGATTACAAATAATCCAACGGTGACAACGATTATTATGTACGCTTGTCCTGGGTCCGAAGATGACAACGCAAACCTTCAAGCGTCCTTGGCTATATATAATGCAGGGTTAAAAATGTATCTTCCTGTTGACGGTTGGGTGGCTTCTGGAGCAACAGACATGTTTCTTGCTGGTTCCACGAGAGTTGTAGACGCAACATTCGATGCCGTTGGTGTTCACTCTTGGAGTGATGGTACAAACGACGCAACAAACTTTCCTGTTGGTCATCCGAATCATCAGCCATATATCGACTATTACGAGAACATCGGTTTTACAACGCAAGAATCAGAAGATTTCTATTATTTCACTATTTACGCAGCTCCTGCGAATGGGATTCATTGGATGTCCGAAAGTGAAATGGATTTGTACAAGATCAGAACATGTAAATACGCGTCTTCTCCAAATTATTCCGTCAGTCAAACCCCATCAACGCTAACTGCTGATCTCCCTGGGGTGAATTACCAATGGATCGATTGTGCTAATAATCAAGCCATTCCAAATGAAACAAATCAATCGTTCACACCAAATGCAGATGGGACTTACGCTGTGATAATCTCTGAATCAAGTTGTTCGGATACGTCTAATTGTATCGCGTTTGTAAATAGTGTTGGAATTGATGAAACAACAAACGTACAATCACTTATTTTTTATCCAAACCCAGTTAAGGATATCATCATAATCCAAAACCATCATAAGTTCACAAAAATTGAACTATTAAATGTCATTGGTCAAGCTCAGGAAATCACCTATAAGTCTGGAAAAATTGATTGCCAACATTTAATCTCGGGAGCCTATTACTTAAGACTTACTGGAATGGATGGAAACGTATATCAAACCAAGGTTATTATCCAATAAGTACTGGAACTTAGACATGAAGTTCAATAACCATTGATGATTCAATTACGAGTCGTTCGTAGAAAGTCTTTCAGAAATGGAAGACTTTTTTTCTGAATTCAAGAATAATCGATTGCTATCGAATTAACCGACCGGCACAACTCAACACCTACTTTGAGAAGATCTCAATTAAGATGTTAGAGATAACTAGATGATTTTTTGGCGAACAGGAACACTTAATTATCTTTAACCTTACCTAAAAACTTATACGTGAATAAATTAAAATTTGGTAATTGGAATGAAAACCAGTAACAGCCACTCATCCTTTATCAAAGAACTAAGCATTGCCTTGCCGACGAGTTCTGCTCAACAAAGAAATGCTTGGGCTGCTATCATAGTTGAAGAAAAAATGAGTCTTCGGAAATTGTCTGATTTACTTTTCTTGGAGAATAAAGTTGCATCTCGATTTCTATGGCTTCTAACTGGCATTGGAGAATTGGACAATCAAAAACTAATGGATGAATTGGTTTTTCTATTTGATCGTTGCATCCCCCTAGATCATATCAAAATAGAAGCATCATTTGCCAATTATTGGTTAATCTGTGGAGTTCCTGTTGAGAAAGAGGCAGAATACATTGATTGTCTCTTCAAATGGCTGAATTCATCAGAATCGAATATGACAACTAAGTCGAGGTCCTTGTTTGTACTATTCAAGCTCACGAAAAAGTATCCAGACATGTGCAATGAATTGAAATTGGTGATTCACGAGCAACTAGATAGAAATACAGCTGATTTCAAAAAACGAGCGAACAAAATTCT
>NVXP01000160.1 GCA_002733985.1 Fluviicola sp.
ATAAGAATCCCAAGAATCAATACATAACAAGCAATTACCACCCAGGGATCTAATACAAAACCATCTGCCAAGGCTCCGGGAAGTCCTTCAATCCACTGAACGAAAAAGAGCATTGCCGCGATGGAGAAGCCGAATCCAAGAGCAATGAATTTTCCGATAAAACCAATCCAGTTGGTTGAAAGTAGAATGATGCCTAAGCTCAACACAATTCCAGCGAAAATCATCATCCCAATATTGGTTAGAAGAAAATAATTCGGGAATTGGTGAAAATAATAGAGTGTTAGTGGAAAGGTGAATAATTGCGCCGCGATTCCTACAGAAGTTCCATCCCATAATTTCTTTAACCACTTATTTCGAATGAAGAATAAGGTCGAGATTGGTTTCTGGATGGTTAATATTCCAAGCATGGCTAAATACGACAATTGAAATCCGATATCGTAAATTAACAGCGGTTCAAAGATGAGCATCGCAAAAGCGGAAAAACAGAGGATGTTCAATGAGTCTGATTCTTCACTTGCCAACCGTCCAATTGAGAGCAATGTAAACATGAGAGTCGCGCGAACAACTGACGGCGGAAAACCAATAATCATGGCATATGTCCATAGGATTAGCAAAGCAAGAATTAGCGCTCGTTTTTTGGAAAACACTTTTGGAATTCGACCAAATACAAACAATAAAAGTTCCAATATGATTCCAACATGTAAGCCAGAAACTGCGAGTACATGCATTGCTCCTGCGGCACCAAAACTTTGCCTCAAATCTTGACTAAGTAATGATTTGTCTCCTAGCACGAGTGCTGAAGCAATGGCCAATTCATCTCCATCCAAATGCGATGAAAAGATATCGTTAAATAATTCTTTAACTGCCGTTCTCCATTTTTCATAAAACGGGGCAGGCGCTTTGTCAATCACTTTGTAATCACCATCTGTGACGAAAACAGTCGCATAAATTCCTTTGTTATTCCAGTATGCCTTCGTATCAAATTCACCTGGGTTGTTATTATTCTTGACTGCGTAAACTCTTTTTCGAAGAAACAATTTGTCATGTAATTCGACATTTGGAGCATTGACGTAGCAAACAACTTTTTCATGATGTGCACGAATTCCATTTTCTTCTACAATACCGCTAATTGTGAAAATGGAACGAGTCCAGAGTTTCTTGGAGTTATCGATTTCTGTGATTTCTCCAATAATTGAATGCACATAATCTCCTGAACCACTAATTGAATAGCTTGTTCGTTCAGTTCTCATTGCGATCATCCCACACACAATAAAGCCAGAAATCGCGAGGACATAGAACAGTGTAGAATCAGGTTTCTTCGAAATGACTCGGAATATTGACCATCCCAAAATAGCAAGAATAGGAAGTGTCATCCAGTTTGTCCATTCGAAAATATCGCCCAAAAGAAGCCCAAGGATAAACAAGGGTACAAGAAAAATAAATGGACGTTCGAAAAAACGCATGTATAGTGGTAGTAGTTTGGTTTGTGGGATGAAGATAGAAAAAATGCCTTAGTCAACCATATCTACTTCGTTTATTTTTAAACAGTTAGATGTTGCGCCAACTCTAAGAAACCATGCGTAGGGAATTGAGTACCTTCAAGAAACAGAAAAATCGATTAGAGTTGGGAGTAATTGAATCAATGATAAGTTCCATTAGGGACAACCGTAGAGTTCGTGGAGAACAAAAAACGATGCGCGATCGAAGTGATGGTTACTCGTATCAAAAATCCACTCCTCTCGAATTTGTGGATTCAATGTCTGCAGAAGAGCATGAAAAACACCAGTCCGAATGGACGTTGCGCAAACGTAGTTCTCACATAAGATTGGGAATTCTCTTAGGAGGAATTGTGATGATTATTTCTGTTTTTTTGGTCTGGTTAGCGTTGTGAGTTTTGTCCGAAACGGATAGTTAATTCCGCATTTTTTTGATTTCAAACACACCAAAATCTCCACCTAGATCAATTATCATTCGTCTTTTAGTCATTGGAAGGAGTTGATACGAGTATGGGCGAAGATTGAATTCTTTAGATTGAAAATCCCGTGTGTATGCGTTCAGATAAATTAGTCCTTCAGCATTCCATTTCAATTCATATCGTGTGTCCGTTTCATCATACCAATTCGGATGAATGGAATCAATACAGCTCACATCTGTTTCTGAGAAATTAAATGTGAGATGGTGTACTTTGGAATTGATTTTCAATTTCCACGTCCCATTAAGATAGTTGATCACTTCTAAGGTATCGTCAACCATAATGAATTTGTCATCATTATATTGGGCAATTGCTCCAAATGGCAAGAAAATTAAAAAGACGATTAAACACTTCATTTCACTTAATTTGTGGTGTCAAAAGTTTAGGTGTTTGTACTCTGTATATTCCAACGAGTCTATTTACGAGAAACTATTTCCGTCTAAAAGATCTGATTGATTAATACGCGTATCTTCAAATACGTACGCTATTTTCTTGTATGATTTGCCGTCTACAAAACTTTCTGTGACTTCTCGTTTGTACACTGTTTTGAGTCTTGTAGGGATGTAAAATGCCAGTGCTACAGCTATCGCAAATGGAACAAGGCCAATTAACGTTTCTGGTTCTGCATTCATTTCTCCTCGAGTTATCGATCGGAACAAGCTTATGGCAAGGAAAATACCAGTTGACATGTAGAGTTCTACTTTCGAGAAGAGTGCTGCATAAATTCCAAGGCCAGGAACAAAAACTCCAAAAAGGACCATTATTCCAATTAATGAACCGTTGATATTTCCCTCCATTCCAAGCAATACGATAGCCATGATTCTCAATGCAGCAAGGATAGTCAAAGCTCCAATAAAAATATAGCGTAGTGTAAGAGTTGATTTTTGCTTTCCGTTTGAAGGTGTTTTAGAAAGTTCATCCGCTAGCATTTTTCGATCAACCCCTTCAGTTGAACTGATGTCGTCAAATGCTTCTTGATGCGACTTATTCTCTTTTACAATTGACGAGTAAGCGATTTTTCTTATTTGTTTTTTATGCATTTGTTTTTTATTTATGCTAACGTGAATCTAGTTCTTTCCTCTCGATTCTAGAATTTCTTCAAGAGCTTGTCGTGCTTCAGGAACCAACTCTCCTTTTAGCATTCGCACAATTGCTTCGTTAGACTTATTTTGATTATAGTGTTTGAAAACATTGACCTTAGTCCAACCATCTTCGGGAGTGGGAGGAGCTGGTTCACTAGGATCACCAAAATTCAAAACGAAATGAGCTATTAATAATGGAAGTGTAATGAGATTAAGCTCTAGTGACAAAATAAAAAGTGAAAAATTAAAATAAGACAAAGTAACCATTGAAGTAAACGAAAATCCAATAACAAAAAGGAAGAAGTAAACCCAAATTTTTCGTTTGAGCAACATGGTGATCCATGTTAAGCCTATTCCAAGAAACCCCATAACAACGGGGAGATCAATATTTATTGATCTGGGATTTAGGAAAGAAAAAAATGATGATGACATGTACATGGCAATAATACTGAGACCAGAGGCAATGCATAATGGGATGTGTTTATCTGTTATTTTCATTCGTTGTCGTTAAAAAAAGCCACCGCTCGATCCAGTACCGATTTCGTGCGTAAAATTCGAAAATGCCCTGTTCCTTCAACTGTTTCAAATTGAGAAGCCTCCCAGTTTCTATGGACATTCAATGATTGTTCAATAGGCAGGACTTTGTCGTTCTTATCGTGTAAAATGAGGGCTTGCTTCACATTCACCGTTTTCACCCAGTCGCTTACATTTAATGTGGAAACTTCCATCTTAAGTTCTGCCTCTAAGCGTTCAATGAGTTTTTCCTTCACCTTTGGGGATACACCAACACTTTCGGCTACAAAATCAATTCGTTGTGAAAATTTATCTGGAGTGGTGAAGAGCAAATACTTGTCGATCTTCAATTGTTGATTCTTGGAAAGCACAAAACTGGTAGCAACTCCACCAAATGAATGGCTGATCAAATTTTTAACCTCGAATTTCTCGATAAGGACACCAACTAAATCCACGAATTCGAATAAACTAGTTGAACCTTTACTGCTGAAGCCGTGAGATGGGCCATCAAATGAAAATATACGGTAATCAGCCTTGATTAATTCTTCCACAAGGTCAGAGAAATTTCCTGCCTGCCCTTCCCATCCATGGATGAGAAGAATCGCTTCCTTCGATCCATTTTCATTCCAAGCGTAGGTTTTAATCTTGAAATTAAGGTAGTCGAAATCTTCCTGTCGTGCCTTGTCCAATGTAGACAACTCGTGCTCGCGTAGCTTGTGTACTTGAGGATGTGTCAGTTGCTCATAAGCAACACGTGCAAAGGCTGATGGAAATAGGGAAGAGGCAAATCGAATGAATTGTTTTTTCATTGTGGAATTTGAGCGAAGTTACGAAATCGAGCCTTTTCTACTGTTGATCAACGAGTACTAATTTCTCTGAATCGAATAATCCTGACGGCGCGATTACTTTTTCAGCCAATGGAATTGATGTGCCATATCTTTCCGCCATAATTGTTCGTACGATTTCACTAGAAAGGTCGAAATCTATGAGATGTTTCAATTCGCCAATATGAATTCCTGCTGCCGCGTCGTAGATTTTCCATACGAGTTCAGAACAATAGATTTCATCATCTGACCAGCTAAAATAGATGTCGTAGTTTTTTCCAATGTTGTCTTCTCCAATCGCTTGCATTTCTTGAAGAACGGCTTGTGTTAATAGCTTCTTCGCATCTTTCAAGCGTTTGATGACGTAATGTCCTTCTTCGCCATGTTGAATCCAATCATTAATAGGTGTTTTCTTTACAGGCTGCACAGCTTCATATACCATCCATTCGCCTTCATCTTCAAAAATAATTCCCACATGACTGTACTCAGAATGCGTGGCTAACTTAACCGCCTCGCATTGTCTGGAATCTGTACTTTGAAAAATGATATCACCATTTTTAATCTTGGATTCCAGTTCTGAAACTACTTTCGATTCGTTTGAACAAGCCAGAAGAAGAAAAGAGAGGAGAAAGCATGACATTAATCGGATCATTGGATAATAATTAGTTGTTATAGAGTATTAAAATAAGAGTAATTTGATTACAAATCACTTACCTCATTTGCTTTCTCTACTTTACTTTTTCGAGTGGAAAAATAAACTGCACCTATTGTTATACTTACAATACTGAAAATCATGATTACCATTCGCCAGATCATGGAACCGGTTGATTGAGATTCAGAACTACTGAGGTTAAATGATTTACTGATGACATCTTTAGGATCAATCCCGATTTCAAATGAATTGAAGAATTCTTCTCTAGTTGCTGTATTGTATTCATATTCACTAGTTAAATTGGCACAAACAATGGAGTAAAATTTACCATTTAACGTGATTGATCGAGAAATCATCTTGATCTCTCTACCCATTGGATCATGATAGATGAATATTGCATCCAATGCCATGTACCCTTTTATTTTGATATACTTTCCAGAAATGACGCGGCCTTTTATACCATCAGCCATTCCTTTTAAATATTCGCTATAAAACTTCTTCAAATTTTCTTCAGGTCCCCACTGAATCGTTTTATCCATTTTGCTTTTGAGGTATCGCGCTTGATAAGAGCCACTGACAACATTTAGGATATGTTCGTCTTGGATGTCACTAAAACTTGAAGTTGGTTCAGATGGAAATGTGACTTCAGCAATACCTCCAAATCGAACTTTTGTTGACGCCTCTTCATTTACTACCTCAGAGAAAGCGTGCTTCCCAAGAAAGAGGAACAATGTAATCAAAATGGTTCTCGAGAATATCGAGCGAAATTGTACAAATGTGGTCATTAATTCAATATTTAGGAGTGATCAAAATTTATTATATGAATGACTAAATCTGAACACCAAGAAACGTAATATCATCAACTTGATCAATGTCGCCCTGCCAATCGTCCATAGTTTTGGAAAGTAGTTCACCAAGTTCATTCATGGATAAGTTCCCATTATTCATGAGAAGCTTGTGTAATCGAAGTTTACCAAATTTCTTTCCTCTTTCTCCTCCAAATTGATCGGTATATCCATCAGAATATAAGTAGATTCTATCTCCCTCTTCGATGTCAATGACGTGGTTTGTGAAAGGCTTTGGGTTTTCATCATAGCCAACATGCTGTCGATCTCCTCTATGTTCGAATAATTGTCCATTCCGAACTAGGATACATCGACTATGGGCTCCAGAGAAGTAGAGTTTACTTTTTTCATCATCGACGATACAAAATGAGATGTCCATTCCATCTCGAATGTTTTTCTCCGGAGTAGAGCTGAAAAAATTGGTCAATCGTGTGCGCACATAATCAAGCGCTGCAGCAGGTGAGTTTACATTATAACGTGTGGTGAACGATTCTCGAACCAAGACATTACACATCAAACTGAGTACAGCTCCTGGTACGCCATGTCCTGTGCAGTCACCAACAATAAAAACAGGCATCTCTAAGTCATCCGATGTTTTTAAATTTTCAACAATATAGAAATCGCCACTCACGACATCTTTTGGTCTGAAAATCACACATGAATCTGGGAAAACACTGTTTATGTCTGCGCGAGATGGAAGTACAGCATCTTGAATTTGTTTTGCGTAGAGAATACTCGATCCAATTTCTAAGTTTTGTGTTCGAATTGTTTCGTTCGCTTTCTGAATGTCCGTAATGTCACGACAAATTCCTGAATTTGCTACTATGTCACCTGCTTCATCTCTAATCGCAAATGATTTCTCATTGATCCAGCGGATTTCTCCTTTTACGATTATTCTAAAGTTGATATCATAAGAAATCCCTTTATTCATGGAGTCTCTCGCTTCTTGAAGTTTTTTCCTGTCTTCTGGGAGACCAAATTCTTTTGTGTGATTTCTTCCGTCGTAGAAAAATTGAGGATTCGCTCCAAGCATAAACTCACAGTTGGGACTAATGTATTCGTACTTCTTTTCAATAAGATTGTAGAGATAAAAGACGTCGTTTATTGTCTCTGTAATCTGGCGAAGTGTACTTTCTTTTTGTGCTAAGAGTTTTTGTGCTTCCTTTTGAACGGTCACATCTCTCAAGAATGACTGGATGGAAATGACATCCCCTTCTTCACTATAGTTGATATTTAGACTTCCTTCTACGACAATTTTTTCTCCATCTTTAGATAAAAGCGAGTAAAGTATCCTTTTTGGATCGAACTCTGTTTTGAGCTTAATTGACTCAAAAAGGCTCATACAGTGTTCTGTGTTTTCTGGATGGATAATGTCGAACATATTAATGTTCTTGATATCTTCTTCGGTATACTTAAGTGTTCGTTTCCAGGCCCGATTAACATAGGTGAACTTCCCATTATGATCAATTACTTGGATCAGATCCGAAGAATTGTCGATGAGGTTACGGTATTTTTTTTCACTCCCTTGAAGGCTTAATTCTGCTCGTTTTCTGTCATCTATTACTCGAACGATACCGTAGTAACCATCAATTATGGAACTGTTGAACTTGTTAAACTTTGTATTGACTTTTTGACCAACCCATACGGTTTTACCTTCTTTTGATTTTAGCTTAAATTCGAGATAAGATTCTTTTAGCTTCTTCTTGAACACTTCAATAAAATGGTCGTCAACCAAACTTAGATCATCTTCATGAATATAGTCCTTGAAAGATTTACCAACCATTTCCTCGGATGAATAACCAAGGATCGATTCAACAGGTTTGTTTGCGTACGTAAAGTTTCCATGGACATCAGTTGTATAGATGATATCAGAAACATTATTAATGAGTTTGTTGTATTCTTCTTTGAGAATTGATTCTTTCGTAATATCACGTGAAATTCCCATTGTGCCAATGACATCCCCATCTTGATTTCGTATTTGATTTGCAGAGAGTCGTGTGATTAGGGTTTTTCCGTCTTTCGTTTTGTTTAAAATCTCTCCTGAATAGGCATCAGTTTTACGTAATTGATCAATTACCATTGAAAACTCTTTCTCCGAGGAATAAACCAACTTGATGTTTTTTCCAATTAACTCACCTGAGGGAAAACCAAGCATTGTTTCTGCTGCTTTATTCAAATTTGTAACGAGACCATTTGGATCGGTTGTAATGATTGAATCGAGTGAGAAATCAAAGATTTCGTGGTATTTCTGCTCACTGTCCTTTAGCTGAAGACCTTGCTTCTTGATTCGCTTGTTTTGAAGTTTTATTTTTCGTGAACGATTATAAAGGTAGAGAATCATGATTATTGCGATAATCATTCCGGCAACAAGAATGTATTGCACCCGATGATCATTGGCAATTTGTTCTTGTAGTAGACTGGTTTCGCTGTTAATTTTCATCTCAATTGTAAAGTGCTTCGCACACTATTGCTTCAAATCGTTTAAGTTAGATACGTCGATGATCTATTTAATTCATGCAACGCTAATATTGAATAATGTACGAAGATCAAAGTGATCCATGATTATTTAGGAGAAAAATAGTGAATTAATTGGTATCTACGTGTAATTTACCTACTAATTTGATGGAATTTAGACACTTAAAAATAAATGATATTCTTTCTATTTAGAATCATTACATAATTCGCTTAGTCCATTTGAAAAACTTGAAAGGAACATACTTAAAACGCAAATCAATCCACGTTGGTGTTGAAACGATTCCACGTTGATTTGTAAATGCTAAGAAACTCTCTCGACCGTGGTATTTTCCCAATCCGCTGTTTCCAACTCCACCAAATGGCAAGTTGTGATTCGTGATATGCATTAAAAGATCATTGATACAACCGCCACCTGAACTCGTCCGTGCCAAGACCGCCTTAGCTTGTTTGTTTTTTCCGAAATAATAGAACGCAAGTGGTTTTTCGTTCTTATTGATGTAAGCAATGGCTTCATCGATGTTTTGATAGCTCAGAACAGGCAAGATAGGACCGAAAATTTCGTCTTGCATGATTAAAAAATCTTCCTGAACATTGTCAATTATGGTTGGAGCGATAAACAGATCACTTTCGTCAACGATTCCGCCTGTGTGAATTGTTCCTTCTTTTAGTAAACCTTGCAGTCTCTGATGTGACCGTGTATTGACTATCCGAGGATAAAAACGACTTTCTTGACTGTTCTTTCCATACATTTTTTCAATCTCCAGAGCAATCTTGGTCAAAAGTTCATCTTTTATTGAAGCATGAGCAAAAAGATAGTCTGGGGCGATACATGTTTGTCCTGCATTAATTAATTTCCCCCAAGCGATTCGTCGAGCTGCTACATCGATGTTGGCAGTTGCATCTACAATACATGGACTCTTTCCACCGAGTTCTAACACCACAGGAGTCAAATGTTCTGCAGCTGCACGCATAACGATTTTACCGACTTTTGAACTTCCCGTAAATAAGATCACATCAAATTTTTGTTCGAGAAGGAGCGTATTCGTTTCTCGTCCACCTTGCAAGATTCGAATGTAATTCTCGTCGAAGTTTTCAGCGATCATTTCTTCCATCAATTTCGCAATCGTTGGGGCATCTGGAGATGGTTTCAAAATGCTACAACAGCCTCCCGAAATTGCACCGACCAGGGAATTCATTAGTAATTGAAAGGGATAATTCCAAGGAGCAATGATAAGTGCAACTCCCAAGGGTTCATAAATGACTTTAGAAGAAGAAGGACGTAAAAATAAGGGCGTTGTTGCGCGTTTTGGCTTAGTCCATTGCTTCAGGTTCAGTATATGGTGATCAAGTTCGCCAAGAACAATACTGATCTCCGTGAGGTATGCTTCTTCAGGTGATTTTCGCAAATCTTTCCAAAGTGCTGCTTCTATTTTAGTTTGATTTTCCTTAATCGATTTTTTAAGTTTCTTCAATTGTTGTAGTCGAAAAGAAACCGGCTTTGTGTCACCTGTAGCGAAAAATGAACGCTGAATTTCGAGTGTCTTGAGGATACTGTTTTTTGAAGTCTCTAGCATAGGAAATAGGGGTGAGCCGTTTTGTTTTGTGATACGTAAATTAATTCTTAAGCCGAGTTCTAATGTCGGTATCCATTCGATTTTGTGCTTTCAAATGGAAGATAGGAATTCTTTTGTACATCTGATTACTGGAAGAAATTCGTTTTACTGTCTAGATTGATTTCCGCTCATCTGATTCAAGAATTGAATACTCGAAGTTGTCCGACCATCCAGATTTCAATGGAAGCAATTTTCGTCCTCGACCTTCTTTGATCATACCGACTTTCTCTAGAACACGAATGGACCCAATATTGTCCACAGCGCATCCCGCTTGAACACGATGTAGATCACATGTATCGAAGCCATAATCAATAACACATTTAAGGGCTTCAGTGGCATAGCCTTTTTTCCAGTGAGTTGGGTGGATCTTATACCAAACTTCACCTCGACGATATTTATTCGCTGAAAGCTTTAAACCAAATAAGCCAATGGGTGCTTTTGTATCACCACCTTCAATAATCCACGTGTGATTTTTTACTGGTGCTATTTCATTTTCTAGAACCCAAGGTGTGATCCATTTTTTTGTTTCATCAATTGATTTTGGAGTTCCCAAGGCGTTGTATTCATCTGTTTCCGGTTGAGAAAGCAGGTCGTGGATGAATGCTAAATCCGAAAGCGCTATTAAACGCAGATGAAGACGTTTTGAAGTAAGTGTTGATTTTATCATTTATTGCTTTTTTTCCAAAGACGATGAAGGAATTGGCTCGTGCAAAGTAAACAAATCGAATATTCAAAATGGCAAAAGATCCCATCAATGTTCGTTGAAATGTACGTTGCTGTTTTTAATGTGTTGATTCGGATTGAGTGAAATTTACTCTTCACGAGGATGATAAACTTTCACTGCCTCTCTATAAATTGTCTCCTTGTCAAGCGTCATTTTTTTTCGGGTATGATTCACATACATTTCCATTTGATCTTGGTAATGCGGACTTTCAGGATGATTTGATTCCCCAAAAGGCAGAACCGTTTCGATTTCAACTTCTTCTTCACTGTATCGTATCAGCATGATGTATGATTCTCCTGATGTTGCTTTGGCCTGTCCATGCTTGATTGGTGTTGAGTTGGTTGCTGCAATCATATCAATAAGTCCTGAAATTGGCACCTCTTTGTCACCTCGGGTATGTTTTTGATGATCCGCCAGCGTAATGTCGATTCTCTTGAAGTGTTTGAGTAAATATTTCTGCGTTCCTTCGATTTCTTCAATAAGAAGTTCCTCAGGAAGGGAAGTCGCGTGATACAAACCTTCCTCTTTGGTCCTTGCCACTAATTTCTTAAAGAGAATACTCCATTGAGCAGCAGCTGTGTTTTCAATATTCGCTTTTCGATCCCAACTTTGAATGAGTACAATCAAGTCTTTGATGTGAGGATATTTGTTTGGATCAAGGTCAAAAACTTCATTCAATTGAAATGGGCAAAGGATAGAATCTGGATATTGTTGATCGTATTTGATTCGTTGAAATTCTTCGTAATTAATTGTCGGATATTGGTCGATTAATTCCATGAACCGCGTGCTTCGATTGTTTGCCTGCTCTCGATAACCCAGTGTTGGATCATAATCACTTTCTTTAACATTGTCGTCTGGATGAGCAACATTGAAAGGAGAATTATTGGTGTTAAAAAGGTAACCATGAGATGGGTTTAGAATTTGCGGAAAATCTTCCATGGCATGATATCCGCTGGTGATCGTTTTTGACGTGTTTCCAGGTAATACGCCCGCCCAATCATAATCTCCTGTTCTTATTGGAATTCTTCCACCGCTGATAATAAAGATGTTGTCTTCCCGGTCAGCATACGCCACATTGAATCTTGGAAGAACACACATTTTAAGGGCTGTTTTGAATTCTTCGAAATTCGTTGATTTATTCATCTGATACCATTGATCAATCGAAGAGATATTTTCCATTGCATTTGAATGAAAAGCGAAGTACCCTGATTTATTTTTGAAAACGGGTCCATGTACGCTCCAGTAGAGTTTTTTTTTGGCGGAGAGTTTCATTCCCCAGAAAAGTTTCACTTTTAGTTTTGCTTTCGACGTTTCAAGTGTTTTCCATTCACCATCAAATCTGTAGACGTTTTTCTTTTTTGGATGCATCTCCAATTGGTACACATCGATGAGGTCAGGATAATTAAAGGTGTGTGTCCAACCGAGGTGCTCATTTGTTCCAATTAAAGGAAAAGGCGAACCTGGAAATAAAGATCCGAGCATGTTCCATCCTTCGTCACTTACAACATGAGCTTCGTACCAAGAAAATGCACCCTCTAGTGGTTGATGCGTATTTATATTAAAATAGGTTTTATTGTCTTCGGTTTTCTCTTTTCGAATCATAAATGCATTCGATCCAATTGTTTTATCCGAGACATTTTCTTTGAATAAACTATCATTGGGTTCAACGTTATCACCTAATAAATCTCGGAGGATCTCTCCCGAATCAGAGAAAAAATGAATAACCATGTTGTATCCTGTAAGGTAGTCCATCATACTCATGGGAAAACTACTCTTGATTAGGACTTCATCTGGATGTGCTTTCGCATAAGCATTGATTCCTTCAAGGTAGCCCTCAATAACTAGGACAACTCCTTTGGACAGGTTTGAAAATTGACTTTCTGCGACTTCCCTGCATCGGAGTGCTTGAACAATGTAATCGAATGTTGCACCGTCTTTACCAAGATGAGAACCCAATTTATTGATTGCTGGAAGAAAGGTCTCTTGAATTGTTTTGAAATTATCTTCTGAATGTGCCCAAGCGAGGCCAAAAGCCGTTTCCTTATCCGTTTTTCCATAAATGTGGGGAACGCCCCATTGATCTCTAACAATCTCAATATTATCCGGGTCGACTTGTGCAAATAACGATGAATGTATGGGGAATAATAAGAAAAGAATCAGTGGAATTTGTAGCGCGAAGTGCATGTCTGGGGAAAAGTATTAGATAATTTTTATATGTGTGCATAAGGTAATGGTTTGGTTTGAATCTATCAAGTGTATCACGTAAGATCCTTGTGCTTAGTCCAATATTTTCGAAATATTCTATCTTTAAGAGAAAGATCATATTATGAGAACAATGCAACAGTGGTATTCAGAGTACGCGGAGAGTCATCAAAACAAGTTGAATCAAAGCATACATTATATCTGTGTTCCGCTGATTTTCTTCAGCATTGTTGGTCTGTTTATGTCTATTCCAAATGGCTTTTTGGCAGATTTAATAGGAAGCGATTCTCTGCTTTTTGCGAATTGGGCAATTGTAGGACTCATTCTACCAATGGTATTTTATTCTCGGCTTTCATTTACCGTTTTCCTGAGGATGTTAATCTTTTCTGCTATCTGTATTGTTGCGAATTATTACCTGTCTCTGGTAACGAATCTCCTATTTGTATCAATTGGGATTTTCGCTTTGGCATGGATTGGTCAGTTTTATGGACATCACATCGAAGGAAAGAAACCGTCTTTTTTGAAAGATTTACAGTTTTTATTGATCGGTCCTGCTTGGGTATTTGAGAAAATTGCTCGAAAGAGGTAGTTGTCCTTGGCTAGTATTTCACCAATTTTGAAACCAATAATCCAAGTGTAGGACTTGAAATCTCCAAGCAGTAAATTCCCGATTGAGCGCTAATATTGAAAGAAATTTTTTCGTTTGCGTCGAAGGACTCATTCATTATTTCCTGACCTAAAGTATTGATCAATCGGACATGAATATCGTGCGGATTCCCATTGAATTCTATGCTAATGTTCCCAGACGTAGGATTCGGATAGATGAACAAGAGGTCGTCTCTGTAAATGTCAGTCGTGGATACCGTAGAGATCAAGGCGCAGTTTGAGGTGTCAGAACAGCCATTTTGAGTAAGAACTACGGCATAATTTCCATTCGTTAGTGGAGAATAACTTTGATTTGTTGCACCTGAAATAGGAGCAAAGCCATTGTCACAATCCAGCCATTGATAAGTAGAATTGGGTGTGTTTGCTGTGATAGTCTCGTCTAGAGTCGTAATCATGATATCAATTTGTTCAAGTGTTAAATCGAGGGTGATGATTGAATCACAGCCATTTACATTCGTTAAGGTAAATGTTGGGCCAGTTGTATCACTAAAATAAGTCGTAGCATCAATCCAAATGAAACTATTACACGCAAATTGTGTGTCCGTCATTGCTGTGGTTTGGCACAATTCAAAAGCACCAATGTCTGATCTTATTCCCGATGGGCGATTGAAACCTCGTTGATCGGTGGTCAAAATGTTGATCGTATCTGCCATGTCAATACATGGACTAGTTGGGAAAAGAGCGACTGTTTCAGTGAACCCGCCATTGTTGCTTATGACACCAATTTGAGCATCAAAAGGGGAGGTGCTATTTCCTAGAATATCTCCGTTTATTGGAATCCAATTACTTCCTGTTGAGTCTCCGATTAGATTAAACCCTTGCGAATTAAACGTCGCTCCAGATACAGAAACATCATCATTACTAGATCCTGTATTTTCTGAGATCAATGTATTGTGAATGTCACAATTTGCACCACTGGTAATTCGTACACCACCTGTCGAACTAGTTGAGTTATTATGGGTGATCGAACAGAAGTTCAATGAAACAGATGAAGACGAACTGATTCCAGCACCACTTATTCCACATGAGTTTTCAGAAATAGTAGTATTGGAACAGCTTAAAACTCCTGAACCAAAGTTTCGTATTGCTCCACCATGTCCGTCTGCATGATTTTGAGAAAAAGTACTATTTGTGAGAGTGACAATCCCATTGGACGAAAGTCCTCCTCCATAAGATGGTGAGGTGCTATTTTTAATAGAGCTAGAATTCACGGTGAGTTGACCTTCATAGCACCTTAGCGCTCCGCCGTCATCACCACATGAATTTTGGAATAATGTACAACTGTCTAGTAGTGCGATCGCATCCAAATCCGAAACGGATATGGCTCCTCCATCATCACTGGCAAAATTGTCGGCGAGTAAACAGTTCGTTAGGTGGATACTTCCATGTACGAGTATTGCACCGCCATCTTCTCCTGAAGGAGAGCTTCCATGAACCAAATTAAGAGCTGAAATCTTCAGATGATGTCCAGACATGATGCGCATAATTCGGCAACTATCTCCTCCGCTGATGGAAATAGATTGAGCTGGAGGTCCCATGATCGTAAGATCAGAACATATCTGCAACTCACTTTTTAGCTGGATAGTATCTCCAAATAACGCAGGAGCGAAGGTGATCGTATCTCCATCACTTGCTCCCAATAATGCACTTCTAAGGCTTCCAGGTCCAGAATCCAGATTTGTGGTAACGATATTTCCAGGATCCCATGTATCAAGGTCGAAGTACCATTTGTCGAGGTAGCTTCTCAGAACGCATGCGAGTGCTCTAGCGAATGCATTTCTATTGGCATTGGTGTTTCTAATACCTGTGTAATTTAATTCGAATTGGATTCCATTAATGTCTGAACTATCTCTTGAACCATGACGAACAGTATTGTATCCTCCAGCAAAATAGGGATCACTTGGTAAAGGAGCTGGATCAGAAGCCGATGGCACAGATGGGTAGCCATACGACTCTAAATATTCTCCCATACACTCGTTTCCACGAAGTAATTCAGAGAATTCAGAGGATGGGTTGAGGGTGTTTTTCAAATGTTTAATTGAAGAGGAGTTTTGATAATTTAAAGTATTCAGTACCGGGTCTGTGTTTTGCAATTCTGTTTTTGTGATTAAATAGCCGAGTTCGACGCGTTGAATGGGATGACCATGTGCGTGAAGATCAATGTAAATTGCGCTTCCAAAGTCCGCCACACATTGATCCTTTGCAGCTTGTAGGTAATCGTGGTATTCGCTCCATGCTAATTCTGCGGCAGGATCTCCCAACGCAGCTTCAACAATTTCCCGATTAGCATCCAATTTTATCCGGTGAAGTTTATTAATAATAATATGAGGGATTCCTCCAAAAACGTTGCGAAGTGCAGAGTCCAATTCATACGCAACTTCTTGCGTCCATATGTCCGAGCCAGTTACACAAGAACTACAAGATCGATCAGGAATTGAGCTTGGTTGCAAGTATCCGCCATGAGGAACAGAAATTATTATTGGGATATCTCCAGGTATGTACTCAATGTAATTGTTCGTTCCAAACTGCGTATCCCCTGGAGTATATTGTGCTCTTCCAAAGAATGAGACCAGCAGAAGGATGCCAAGGAATAGAATGTCACTTGACAGTGTTTTTTTTAAGCTATTTCTGATTCGCATGGTTCGGAGGTATCTATTTTCAACTTCTTAACTGAAAGATACAAATAGATTGTTCAAACGGTTCTTCATTCAGGATTTCGTTAAGAAAGTATAAGTTTTGTTGAATTTGTAAGTAATCAGAATCACCAACGACAAAACATTCTAAAAGGACATATGATATTGATTGTTTTATTTGGAGTAGCTTGTTTTTTAGCATTTAGTAACGG
>NVXP01000161.1 GCA_002733985.1 Fluviicola sp.
CATTTGATAAGTTGAATGAACAAGCATCCAATGGATCACTACCGTCTGTTACTTCCTGAGCATTTGAGACGCCATCGCCATCACAATCCGCTGCATCCCAAGCTGCACTTGTGCTTACACTTGCACTTGATAAGTTAAATGAACACGGATCTTGTCCATCTGTACCGTCAATCGACTCCTGATTATTGGGAACTCCATCACCGTCACAATCTGCCATTGATGTTACTATCAGCGTAATACTTGCAGTGAGATAAGAACAATCATCTAATGGATCAGTACCACCTGATACTTCCTGACCATTCGAGACACCATCACCATCACAGTCCCCTGCATCCCAAGCTGCACTTGGTGCTAAACTCGCATTTGATAAGTTGAAAGAACAAGCATCCAATAGATTAGTACCATCTGATACTTCCTGAGCATTCGATACTCCATCGCCATCACAGTCCGCTGCATTCCAAGCTGCACTTGGTGCTAAACTTGCACTTGATAAGTTGAAAGAACATGGATCTTGCCCATCTGTACCGTCAATTGATTCCTGACTATTGGGAACACCGTCTCCATCACAATCTCCATTTGAGCTCACTATCAGCGTAATACTTGCTGGTGAGTATGAACAATCATCCAATGGATCGGTACCATCCACCACTTCATTTGCATTTGATACGCCATCACCATCACAGTCGGCAGCACCCCAAGCTGCACTTGGCGTTACACTTGCATTTGATAAGTTGAACGAACATAGATCTTGCCCATCTGTACCGTCAATCGACTCCTGACTATTGGGAACACCATCACCGTCACAATCTGCCGTTGATGTTACTGTAAGCGTAATACTTGCAGTACTATAAGAACAGTCATCCAATGGGTCAGTACCATCTAATACTTCCTGAGCATTTGATACGCCATCTCCATCACAGTCTCCTGCATTCCAAGCTGCACTTGGTGCTAAACTTGCATTTGATAAGTTGAATGAACAAGCATCCAATGGATCAGTACCATCTGTTACTTCCTGAGCATTTGATACACCGTCGCCATCACAATCCGCTGCATCCCAAGCTGTACTTGGCGTTACATTTACGCTTGATAAATTAAACGAACACGGGTCCAATAGAGCTGTTCCGTCTATAACTTCCTGTCCGTTCGACACCCCATCACCATCACAATCTGCATTTGTCCAATCTACGCTAGGTGCCATTGTTGCACTCGCTAAAACAAAGGAACAAGAATCTAATGGATCTGTCCCATCTGCTGATTCTTGACTATTAATAACACCATCACCATCACAATCATTTGTTGGTATTGTTTCACAAGGAGGACAATCTGGTGCATTAACGGCTGTTACAGCAGTTTGAGGGTATGAAAAACCAGTGGCGGTAAAAATCACATCTGCGGGATTGTTTACAGTAACAGTCAAGGCTATAGGAGGATTCGCATTGTCACAAGCAATTCCTAGTGATGACAAAGGTGTATCCCAATATCCCCAATCATTGTATGCATTACCTCCAGATGTATTCACGATTATGTTCATTGTCGTTCCAGCCAAAATAGGCAAGGACCCAATTGATGTGTTTATGAATCCTCCCGTTGGTAAAACTCCAACAGCAGTGATTGGTGCACCGCCTGCAACTGAAACAGAAACATCTATTGTCGCAGTACCAGGAAACGAAAGGAGATCACCGTGCCAATGCTCAATGTAAATCCTCAAATTAGTACCTGAAGGATCAAATCCCCAAGCTACTTGAACAGCATGCCCAAATGAGTAGTTCGAATTAAATGCAATAAATGATAATATGAGTAAAAGAATTTTGCCGTATCGATCTTTCATAGAGAATAAATTAGAGGACCAAGGTCCTGTTACCAAATATTCGATGCTTATGACAAAGCCAGTGTGATAATGCAAGGAGCATTGAACTAAGTACCGAAGTTGTTTACACCTCTAATTGACGATAAATACAAATCAATCTAAGGTTTCGACGATTGATGTTTTAATATTCATGCCACAGACAGCTAAAAACAACAAAACACACTCTATATCAGTAGATTGAAACACAAACCTGTTAATCAAATATTGATCATTTTTTCTCAATTTGACATGATTTTCTCAAAATGAGAACATTAATCCCACAATACTCCCCAAACCTTGGCGTCCTTTTGAGTTGAAAAATTCTCTTATCATTTCCCATATTTCATACTCCAGTATTATCTCACCTCCTTAGTTTCTCAAGAAAATCTATATTTTAGGGAATCCTAATACTGGTTCAATCATACAACTATGCATAAAATTGCGTTGATCGCTTTTGGTTTCATCTCTCTTCTGTTCGCCGCATGTGACTCAACATCAAGGAATACCATCTCTTCCGATGATTTTAGAAACACAACATCTGTTAGAGATAATGGAGTAGTTGCAAACCCAGGAACGAGTCAATTTATTGAAGGGAAGTTGATTCCAGACGAAAATATACAATTCAATACTCGGGTAGTTAGCACCGACAATATCATTTACGAGCCTCAATTACACACGAAACAATACCAAAAAACCAAGACTATTGCAGTTGGGAAACCGAAGCAAATCAGTTACGGACATGGTAACTTCCCTCCCATTTCTATTCATAATCTTGGAAAGCCTGAGGTAAGCTATAAACAACCCGAAATTCTACCTGCTTTACCCTTCCAAAATGAAATTCACGAGAAATTAAGCTATAAAACCCTTGGTCTTTCTCAAGGATTAAAGTCTGCCTTCATATCGTCCATTTTTCAGGATAGCAGAGGATATTTTTGGTTTGGAAGTCGTCGTGGTTTAACTAGATACGACACCCATTCTTTTCAATATTATCCCTTTGCTGCTGCAGATCGTCACAGAGGAATTGGTGCAATTACTGAGGATTTGGAAGGCAACTTATGGATGACATTTGGATCATTCGGTGGACTTGTGAAATTCGATGGCCATAATTTCTATGAATATAAAGAAGGGGCAGGTTTAAATCTCGGCGAACAATATTTAGGCATTGTACACACAGATAAAAAGGGAAATATCTGGCTAAAATCGGATACCCAAATAATACGCTTTGACGGTGAAAAATTCACCTGCTTTCCTTACCAATTTCAGAATTTACACAACTTAAATGTCATCATCAAAGAAAATAAAAACGGCCAGTTTTGGTTAAGTGCGCTCGGTGGTGTTTGTCTCATTGAGGGGGATCAAATGAAATACTATGCGATCGAAGAACAATCTGAAAATAATCTATGTCATCCAGTAATGGAAGATGAAAGAGGACTGATCATTACAACAGGAAGCGGAATCACCGTATTCAAAAAGGATTCCTTACATATCTATCCTGCGAGCTTCATGTCTAACTATGATGTTAGAAATACCCTTGCTCTAGATAACGATTTTGTATTGGCCACTGGACAAAAGCGAATGGCCATTTGCTCAATCAATGATCATTCTCTAACAATTACGTCCGACAACACTCCCGTATTTTCCGCCGCCCATCCACTCTACATAGACAAGTATGAAAACATTTGGCTTAGTACATCAGGTAAAGGAGTTCAGTGCTACAACCCGAAAGGATTTAAACATTTCAAATTTGAGGAATTAAAAAAAGGTGGGAATATATCATCCATTCTAGAAGATAAAGCTGGAAACATGTGGCTAGGATCACTTGGCTTTGGACTCTATAAATACGACGGAATTAAGCATACCTATATCGACTTAATTGAAGGCAGAACAGAAATATCGATCCGGTCATTATTACAAGATTCAGAAGGGAATATTTGGGCTGGAACGGTTCACTTTGGAGTCTATAAAATTGAAAACATTAACAGCCCTACTCCAACGATAACTCGAATGAACTGTTTTAATGGAGAAGATTTTCATGTGTTTGCCTTAGAGGAAGATGAAAATGGCAACATTTGGATCGGTACGAGAACCAAAGGACTAGTCAAGTATGACGGAAAGCAATTCACCCATTATCCTTTTGGAAAAACGCAAGCTGCTAATATTCGAGCTATAAAAAAGGACAAAAAGGGAAACGTGTGGATTGCATTAGAAAATGGAGGTATTAAGAAGTATGATGGACGAAACTTCACGTCATACACAACCGAAAATGGACTGAGCAGCAATCACGCAGTATCACTATTCATTGATAGTGATGCAAGTATATGGATTGGAACAAGCGACAATGGAGTGAACAGATTCGATGGAAACCGTTTTGAATCTATTACTACTGAAGATGGTTTATCTAGCAATGCCATTTGGACTATCACAGAAGATGCTGAAAAGAACATCTGGCTCGGAGCTGATAAATGCCTTAATGTTCTTATTCAGAAGACTAATAATAATGAAAAATATAGCATCCAAACCTACTGTGATTTAGATGGGTTAAAAGGAGCCGAATTCTATGCAAACTCAGGAATAATTGATAATACGAAGCAATTGTGGTGGGGAAGTGATCAAATGGCAGTGATGCTTCCAAATCCAAAAAACATATTGAGTCATAGAGCATTAAAAATATCCTTGGAAGACATTAACTTGATCAATAATCAACTCGATTTCACATCGCTTCAAGATTCTATCGAAAACAACAAGCCCTGGTATACTAAAGGAATTGACCAAATCGACCTTACAAATGCTAATTTTAAGCGTGTCATTCCTTTTGTTAACTGCCCCGAAGAACTCTCCCTTCCCCCAACAATTAACGATCTCAAGTTTATCTATTCCTCTCGAGGGTCAAAAACTTCAGCTGATATAAAATTCAGTTATTTCATGGAGGGTATTGACAAAGACTGGAGTATTCCGTCCAAGTCCAACTCTATTGATTACAGAGGAATTCCATCTGGAACTTACACTATAGAGGCTAAAGTTTCCGAAATAAATGGAGTTTGGAGTACACCTCACTCCTATACCTTCACTATTCTACCTTTCTGGTGGGAAACTTGGTGGGCGTATACTATCTGGGGACTTGTAGCAATTGCTTTGGTCTGGAGTATCAATAAAATGCTTGATATCCGAAGAAAGGAAAAAGCGGATGCAGAGCACATTAAAGAGATGGATGCCGTGAAAGGGCAGCTCTATGCAAACATTACCCATGAGTTCAGAACTCCCCTTACCCTCATCATGGGAATGAATGAACAAATTGATGGTCATCAAAAAGAAAAAACGATCATTCGCAGAAACAGCGAAAAACTCCTGTTGCAAATAAATCAACTATTGGATGCCTCGAAACTGGATTCAGGAAACCTCAAACTCGTCTTGATTCAATATGATATAATATCCTACATTCAATTCTTGACCGAATCCTTTGAAGGTCTTGCTGCTGACAAAGGGATTAAACTCACTTTTTATACAGAAGTGAAGAGCTTAAACATGGACTATGATGAACAAAAAATTCAGGCCATCGTTTACAACCTTTTATCGAACGCCATAAAGTTCACTGATAAAGATGGAAGCATTGTTTGTCACTTATCAGAAATCAAAAGAAAACAGGAAAACGTATTTCAACTAAAAATCAAGGATTCAGGGATTGGTATTGAGGCAAACGAGTTGAGTAAAGTATTTGATCGGTTTTATCAAGCAAACAACTCGCAAAAAGGAATAAATACGGGTTCAGGAATTGGTTTAGCGCTGACTAAAAGCTTGGTCGAATTAATGCAAGGAGACATAAGGGTAGAAAGTACTGTTGGTCAAGGAACTTCTTTTACATTGACGATTCCCATTCAAACAAACTGTTCCAAGATAGGAGGCGGTGATTTTATGCACCCCTTGGGCTGGGGAACCGAAAAAACTCCCGAAAGAGATCCAACTTCTTCCATTAAAAAAGATGACCCAGATGCACTGAATTTATTAATCATCGAAGACAATGAAGAAATAGCCAATTATTTAGACAGTATTTTCAATTCAAGCTATAATACTCACATTGCTGAAAATGGAAAAATTGGTATTTCTAAGGCTTTTGACATTATACCAGATGCAATTATTAGTGATGTTGCCATGCCCGAGATGGATGGATATGTAGTATGTGAAACATTGAAGCAAGACGAAAGAACGAGTCATATTCCAATTATTCTGCTGACAGCGAAAACGGCTCAAGAGGAAAAAATGAGTGGACTACAAGCAGGAGCTGATCTGTACATCACAAAACCTTTTTACAGGGATGAATTAAAAGTAAGTCTTCAAAAACTGATTGATGTCAGACAGAAACTACAGGTCTACTACTCCACTTTGGGATCAGAAATCAAAATTGAACCACCCGTTTCAGAAACAAAATTTAGTCCTGTTGAAGAAGCATTTCTTGAAAAACTAGATTCAATAATAGAAGCTCACCTTACTGACGCTGATTTTGGGATTCCAGAACTGGCAAAAAAAGCAGGTTTAAGCCAAATGCAAGTATATCGAAAGCTAAAAGCATTGACTGATAAAACGCCTTCTCAGTTTATTCGTTCTTATCGATTAAATAAAGGACTAAAATTGATTCAAACAAGTGATTTGAATATCTCTGAAGTAGCTTATGAAGTCGGTTTTTCCGATCCAAACTACTTTTCTCGAACTTTTCACAAGGAATTTGGAAATCCACCTGGACACTACCGCAGCTAATTCATAAACAAGCTTTTAGCACTTATTAAACACCCCTTTTTGCAAGATCTATACTGCGAATATCCTCATGCTGCAATATACATCCATGCATCGGTAAAATAGCTACAGGCTATCCGGTTCAACCCTCCCCATATTTGTATCAACAACGAATCAAACAAGTTGTTTTATAGATATGAACCGTATTATTTTCACATATACTCTTTTACTTATTAGCTGTTTTTTGTGCTCCTCAAATGCACTAGAACAAGACAACGTTGAGACGGTCAAAATATACGCGTCAAGCAATAATTCGAAGGACAGAATTAAAATTATTGAAGGAGAATATGGAATCTCAAGAATCTACTTTCTAAGACAGAAAGATGCGCACTGGATGAAAACAGACATTCTTTCCATAGATACAATTCAAGAATATTTAAAGGTAAAACTCACCGATACGAATGAAATATTCGAACTGTTTATTGAATGGAACAGTGACAAAATGACTGTCGTTGACACGCACAAAAAAAAAGTAATCTACTGGCTCAAGAAAAGCTAGAATAAATAAAAGTCAAACATAAAAACAAGTAATATGAAAAAAGCAACAGGAATCAGATTTACAGCATTATTGATGTTATTCATGGGAATAACGATGTTCAGCAACTCAAATGCACAAACAACCACGTGGTTTTATGAAGCAGGTAATGGTTCAGATTATAGAATCCAAATTAAAACAACAGGTAGTGATGCGTCAGTATCGAAAGTGAACTTGGGAAAGAAAGGCGACACAGCTTGGACGGAAACTGAGATCCTGAGTACGAGCGATTACGAATCATATATCCGTGTAAAGTCCAAGGCTTCAGGAAAAGTATATGAACTGAATATTGATTGGTATGATGGAAAAATCACAGTGACATTACCCAACGGATCTCAAGTAAATTACTGGTTAAAAGAATCCTAATCACAATCATCACGGGAAAGGGGGGAAATCATTTCTCCCTTTTCTATTCACTTTAATTTTCTCTTCACATGAAGCTCTTTTTCTCATCGATCACTTTATTTTTTATCGGATTCTCGACAATCAACAATGCCTCTGCGCAAACAAGCTTGAAAGGATCAAAAATGATAAGACCATCCAGTTATTTGAACGAATCTAAAGTCGTTCTAACCCTCAGTGAAAATAGAACAGTGCATGATAACCGAGTTGATTTAGATTTTGATGTCTACGAGAACCCCGTAATCATCTATGGAATTGAAAATGCAGGATCTTACATTCAAGCACTCAATAAAAACTGGGAACCTATCTCAAAAGCAATTGAACTCAATGGCATTTATTTCATGGACTTCTTGGTGATTAATGGCGCTTACTACGTTCTAGGAAAAGAAAGCGCTGGCTACTCCGGTACTGGGACATTGGATTACGAAGAAGAAGGAAACATCCTTGTATTTCTAAAAATAGATGCTTCGGGAAGAATACTATACAAACGCCAGTTATTTGGCAATGAAGGAACAAATGGCGGGCAGTTTTTCTTATGCACCTATTCTAGCCTTGGTGAATTGGCTTTTGATGGCAAGTACTTTCATACGATGGTGGAAACATGTGGTAATTTTAGCCCTCAGGGATCTCGAGAATTTGACATTCACGAAACCGATTATTATTTGACATTTGATACAGATGGAATCGTTCGTGAAAATGGCCGTTCTTCTTGGAATCATAGTCATTCAAGTTCACCCCACACTGTAAGCGACGGAATTGGAGAAGGCGTTACCATCACGGTTGGGGATGGTTCTCCTTTTGGAATATGCTTTACACGATTTACAGACGGAAGAAAAGTAAGTGATCGCGTTCTTCACCCAGATCAAAACAACCTTCCTTACGGGGATATGTATGGCGTATCAAAATCGAGTACTGATGCAGGTGAAATTGGAGGAATTGTTCGAATTGGCAACTACTTCTACACGGTAATTGCAACTGTACCAGAACAAAACTTGCCGATTCTAAAGCAAAAAAAGGACTTCCTGTTCATCAAAATGGATTTGAATGGAAACGAAGTGATGCGCCGTTGGATTAAGACTCCATATCAGGATGAGAGCATTCCATACATCATTGAATTCCACGGCAACATATTCATGGCGTTTATGTATAAAATTGGAGAGTACGATTATGACTATACCGCAACAGTTGCAGTACTAAACACCAATGGTGAGTACCTCATCTCACCAAGAACAACAGATCATATCTTAAACTATCAAAGTCGCTTAACTAAGTTTCCAGATGGAGATATCGCCCTAATATCAGCAGAACCATACAGCAGTGAAGCCGAATTTGTCCGGTTCGAATCAAGCAATCCTACTTCAACGATTGACACTCGCCCCAAGACTCCAGTTAAACAAGTTCAACCGCGAAAATCCGTATTAAAAGGATATAGAGGAATGAATAAAAACTAGTAAACGCTCAAAGAGCTTAGTCAAACACCTTAATCAATATCTAAAATGACAATTAAACTAAAAAAAAGAATCCTATACATTTCCGCATTTTTGTATGCGATCAGTTTCTTCCTACCTGCTATATATCTTTATCCAGACACGCTTTATGGATTGTACTGTGCGATATGGGTTGTTTTTGGATTTATAATAGACCTTGATGGCGCGAGCATTCAAACCCTAATTTTTGATGTCTTCCTAATGCTGCCAAATTTCCTGATGATTCTTAGCTTTTTCTTTCACAAGAAGTTCCCCCGATTCTTGAAATATGTTTTTTCGCTAATCGTATTTACATCTGCTGGATACTGGGTATTCTCTTTCGGGGATGCTCTCAACTCTAATTTACAAGTTGGTTATTGGATGTGGCTCATTTCTAGTACTTCTTTTATGCTAATGACGGCAATGCTAAGCGAAAAAAAAGTGGACTAACAATAAGAAAATGCACGCTGAGCTATGAGTACATTCTTCAACTGAAGATCATGCAAATTTGAAAGCTTACGATGATCGATGAGCAAAAATAGAGGAACTGTTACTTAACACAAAAAACCACCCTATTTCATTCTTTTACAAAACCAATCGTGTACTCGGCAAATCGCTTAGCAAGCCTATTAATAATTGCCTATTTTGTCGGAAAGACTACCGGATTGAATAAAGTTAGTGACGTATCGAGGTTAAAGGTTAATCTATTGTTCCTGTGGATTTCTTTGTCCTTCATCACTTTGGGACAGCAACCCTCTCATTTTTTTATTGGCAAACAGGAATTCGCAAACAGTAAGGTTTACTCATTGTTAATGAGCTCTAATAATCAACTATACGCTGCCACCAACTATGGACTGTCTGTTTATCGGAATGGTACATTTCACAAAATTGAATCCATCTCGTCACAACATGGTAATTCGTTGTTTTCTCTTACCGAAAATGGCAAAGGTGAAATTTTCTGTTGCAACCTTGCAGGTCAAATATTTAAGTTAGAAGGGGAAGAACTTGAGTTATTTTTAACGATTCCCGATGAGTATTTATCCGCAGATATAGAACTAAGCTTTGATTCAAATGACAATCTAATCCTTCGCTCGCGTGGTTGTTATCGATGGAGGCAAAATATATGGGAGACAATATATCACTCCAATGAAGGATCATCACCTACACTCAATAGTTTTGACAACAGCCAAATACTAATCCCCACATATAGCCATGATAGTCTATTGAAGATTGGACCAAACTCTATTCAAACCATATTTATTGATCTAAGTACACCAAAATTAAAAGAGATATCTCCCTACTACCCTACTATATTTAGTGGAGATCTATTTTCATTTCATCGAGATGGAATACTTATAAACCATTCGAAGCAAACCGTAATAAATCGTGGAAATTTAGACACTCGCATATTTCAGCAAGTCGGTAACAATGAAATTTGGGCCTTGGAAAAGATAACAGGAGTGCGAAAAATAATTAATGAGAATGGTGTAATAAACGTAAGTAAACTCCTCATCCCCAATTATTTTATTTCTGCACTTACCAAGTCCAAAAACGGAACGATCTACTTGGGAACATTTGACCGGGGAATTGTTGTTATTCCAAGTATGTCCAGCTTGATTGTTCCAAGTAAGGATGTTTTTTGTACAGGCCTGTGTCCAACTGAAAATGGACTAATGGTGATTGATCAAACGGGGTCCATATTCGATGTTTATGAAAACAGCCTTGAACTATTTAAAGAGAAAGCCTCATATGCTAGAGGTAAACTTATGTGTGTCCTGGGTATAAATTTTAATATTCTCGACAGTCGTAAATCACTGCTTTTCAACTCTCCTGAAAAAGGCTCCACGGGTTCCATTGGGCTTGTAAAGGATGTGACAAAGGTGGATGACAATACGGCCATCATCGCTACAACTAGAGGTATCTTCCGATTAGGAACTGGTGCGAATCAGTTCAAATGGTTGACGATGAAATATGACGCATCTTGGACCTCTATGACAACAAAGCGGTTCCGTTGTCGGACGGTAGCCTATGATATTCAGAACTCCTCACTCTATTATGCCACACAGAGTCAAATAATTCACATCGATAAAAATGGCGTTTCACAACGGTTAACATATAAAGGCAACTCAATTGATTGCAATCAGCTGATATACGAAAATGGAGTTGTTTGGTGTTCCTCTCAATCCTATGGCGTATTGAAAATTGTGAATGGGGAAATTGTAGATGTATTCGATACCTCAGACGGGCTAAGAAGCAATTACATCCGCAAAGTTCAAAGGCACGGAACAGAATTATATATCTCACATAAAAAGGGCTTTCAAATAATTAACCTACGAACGAAAAAAATAGAGTCCATTGGCACTGCAGAAGGAATCACAAATGGATCAATAAGTGATTTTGTAGTGTATGGACAGAAACTCTGGGTCATTTCAAATGGTCAAGTAATCGCATTACCCCTCTATAAACTAGAAAAGGAGGTAGATTTTTCTCTCGTCATTCCATTCGTTCGGCTTGGTGATTCACTCTTGTCCAAGAATCTAAAACCGAATCTATCCTACGACCAAAATCATCTACTAGTAAGCTTTGATTTTAGAGGAATCGAATTTGAATCAGAGGCCGTGATACAATACCGATTAAAAGGACTAAGTGACACTTGGAAACACCTTAAATCAACACGAAAGACATTGGAATTTAATGCGCTAGCTCCAGGGAATTATCAATTTGATGTTCGCGTAAGATATAGAAACATTGAAAGTGAAGTTCAGATGTATTCGTTTACCATTGCTTCTCCCTTTTGGCAAACGTGGTGGTTCTATTCACTGATAGTTCTTTCAACAGCGGGTATCGTTATTGTTTTCTATCGAATTCGGTTGAAGAAAGCAAAAGTTGAACAAACTCGTCTTCTGGATAAACAGAAAATGCAAACGCAAATGTTTGATTCTGAATTAAAAGCGCTGCGTTCACAAATGAATCCTCATTTTATATTCAATTCGCTGAACTCGATTCAAAATTTAGTTCTAAACGAAGAAAGAGAACGTTCATACGATTACATTGTACTATTTGCCAAACTTGTTAGGAACACACTGAACTATTCAAACGCAGGCTTCATCCCCATCAATGATGAATTGGAATTTCTGGATATCTACTTATCCTTAGAACAACTTCGTTTTGGTGACCAGTTTAAATACCAAATCAATTACGAAGGGACAAAGGATATATTTGTGCCATCCATGCTGATTCAGCCTTTTATTGAAAACGCACTTGTTCATGGCCTGATCCATGTGAAAGGAATAAAAAAATTAGACATCTCATTCAAGAGATCCAATGAGTTGATTTGTACAATTGTCGATAACGGGGTTGGTAGAGACAGAGCAAATGAAATTGCACTTAGACAGAAAACAAATCATGCGTCATTTGCCCTGAATGCAATTGAGCAACGAATGGAACTCATAAATGCTCAACTAGGAACGGAAGCTGGAAAGTTTGAGATAATCGATTTATTTGAAAATGAGAAATCTACCGGGACAAAAGTGATCATCACCATTCCATTTAGATTGGAGCCCGTTCAGTTAAGTACCGATCAGGAATAGTAAACCGCAAACGCGCATGAATAAATTAAAGGCCATTATTGTTGACGATGAAGCAGCAGCGCGAAATGTGCTCGAGAACCTTCTACACATGAGTAAAACGAACGTAGAAATTCTAGCACGTTGTTCCGACTTACCTCAAGCCGTTGAGGCAATAAAACAGCACAAGCCGGATTTGGTTTTTCTAGATGTTCAAATGCCTGATTATGCGGGATACGAAATCGCTAATTTCTTTGAAACAATCGACTTTGAAATAATCTTTGTCACAGCCTACGATCAATATGCGATTAAAGCATTTGAACTAAATGCCATCGACTACATCGTAAAACCCATTGAGCGGAGCAGACTTAACGAAGCACTTGAGAAGGTCCAAATGAAACTCGATCAAGAAAACAAACTGGAAAGGTATCAATCGCTACTTGACTCAATTCAGGAACAAGCTATTGGGAATATTGTCATCCCTGAGTTAAGCGGAGGACAGATCAGTAAACGCATATTGAGAATAAAGGACATTATCGCCATTGAAGCAAAAGGAGCATATTGCCAACTCCACTTATTAGATGAACCTCCTTTTTTAGTGAGCAGAAATTTGAAATACCTCGAAGCATTGCTCCCTGACGATTCTCGATTTTTTAGATCTCACCGTTCGTGGTTATTGAACTTATCACATGTAGAAACGCTTTGGCCAAAGTTGGGAGAAGTGCATATGTCAAAAAAGTTAGTTGCTAGAATTTCGAAAGACCAAATAAAGGCTTTTGAAGAGCAAACTAAAGGATAATTTTCTACTCACAAAATGGATTGACCACCCCACAAAATTCTTTTTTTTCAATCGCCCAATTCTCGTAGGATTGTATGATAAATACATATTTCTATGAAAAATTTAATACTCTCAGTATCAATTCTAATCAGCACATGTTCGATTGCTCAAACCATCTTATTCGAAGAAGATTTCGAATCTACCTTAGATCCCTTTTTTCAATTGAACTCTGGACAGTTAAATGGCGCCACAACAAGTGGATTAACAAAATGGGTTGTAGATGATTTTTATGCGGGAGGCATAATTGATATACAGAATATTCAACTTCCATTTCCAATGATCGATACAGTTCCAGACACTCCAAATCAACCCGCTGGAATAGCTGGAGGAGGAAATAGTAACTATTTACATATGTCTCAGCAAGAGGCAAACACTCAAGGAGTAATGTGCGCATCTTATATCTGGACCAGTGATTCCTGGAACGTTCAAGTTCCAAGCTTGGGTTCATCGTACTTTACACGTACGCAAGGCATTAACACGATGGGAATGACCGATATAACACTCTCGTTTTGGTGGCTTGGTGGACTTACTCCTTCATATGGTGAAATATATTATTCTCTAGATGCTGGTAATACGTGGATATTGGTTCAAACTGGAATGGGAGACCAAGCCACTTGGACAGAAGAAACGATTACGGATCCAGCATGGGATAATCTACCTGGCTCAATATGGTTCGGATTTCACTATCTCATTGCAAGTGACAATGCACCTGGAGGAGGTTATTTAGATGTAGATACTGGATTTAGCATCGATGATATTAAAGTCACTGCAAACTCAAACGGTGGAGCTGGAATTCAGAATATTGATGATCAAACGGTTTCTATTTATCCAAATCCCGCATCTTCTCAAATCAAAATTGAACTAGATGAACAAATCGAAGCAGTTCTTGTCTTTGACATGTACGGGACATTGGTTCAAACTGAATCAACAAATTCATTTTCTATTGAAGCTCTTTCCCGTGGAATTTATAGCATCCATATAAAAACATCAAACGGGTTAATTCGTAAGCGTTTCATAAAAGAATAAAGTAGTATATTTTTCATCTAAGAATCGGCTCATCCTTTAACTAGAGAGTCGATTTTTTTTGTTCTATACAGTTAGTTTCTCCTCTCTCACAAAGTGGATTTAGCACCCCACAAAACCCTTTTTTTTCAAAAAAACAATTCCCGTAAGATTGTACCTAAAATAGATACTTATGAAAAAAGTAATAGTGGTAATTCTGACAATTGTCAGTTTTGGAATAGAAGTAAATGCTCAAAAAAGCTTTTATGAAGGGCTATCAGAAGTTGAAGGAGTAAAATATGAACGTCGTGATGGTTTGTACAACATTGAAGGAAAGGAAGGTTATCACAGATTGGCCATGCCTTATGAGAAGGATGCTGTAGGAACGTTTGAATTATTAAAATTACCAAGTAATAGCCCTTATGGTTTTAGTTTTATTGCTGAAGGCGGAAAGAGAATTGCCTATCAAACACAGTTGGACGTAGATTACATCGTTGATCACCACGCTTATCCTTCACACCATAGATATAAGTTGGAAAGGAATGTTTACATCTTCGTTGACAGTATGTTTATTCAGCTAGGTGGCATTTCAAGTGATGGTTTATCCTATAAAACTATCAAGAAAATATTTGTTCCATATGAAGAAGTAAATGAAGATCAGCCAAAGAAAAAACTGTCAATTAAAGAAAAATTAGCGGCAGCAAAGGATGTACTGAAAAATGGAAGTGATAAAAGCAGGTGGGGTAAAAAAGTTAGAGAGATGAACCTTGATGAGCTCGTTACAAACTACCTCAAAGAAATGAAGGCAAAACAAGCCGCCTGTAATCCAAGCTTGGAAAAGAAAATGGCCGATGAGATTGCCCAAGCAAAGAACTTAGAGCTTGCTGATATTGATGCCTACAATGATTCGCTATATAATACACCTGAATACCAAAGAATACGAGAGAATAAAGCGAGAATAGCCCGTGCTGAAGGAGGATCCAAAGGCGATGGGAC
>NVXP01000162.1 GCA_002733985.1 Fluviicola sp.
TGATGACATTGTTTTAAGTACTAGCTCAACATGTGATAGCTATCTATGGGTCGGACCTGGTGGATCAAGTATCGCTACTCTTTTGAATCCATTATTGAATACAACAGCAAATACAACAACAATCCCCTCAGGTGACGTAGCATATGCTGGTGGTTCTTGGAGTGTAATTTGTGTCTCTCCGGATGGGTGTGAGTCTGATCTTTCTATCCCGATTGATATTACAATCAATACACCTCCAGATACAGCAGTGGCTAATTCAAACTCCCCTGTTTGTGTCGGTGATGACATTCTACTCTCTTCGAATTCCATTCCTGGAGCTACATATGAATGGTCAGGTACAAATGGTTATTTCTCATCTACTCAAAACCCAGTAATTACAAATGCTCAATTGAATGATGCCGCGACTTACTCGGTGACGATTACTTTGAACGGTTGTTCAACTGGTTCTGTTGTTCCTGCTTCAGTTACTGTTAGCGCTCCGCCAACAGTGCCAAATCCAACTTCAAACTCTCCTGTATGTGAGGGTGATACATTGTGGTTATTCTCTGGAACAACAGCAAGTACCTACGCATGGACTGGCCCTGGAGGATTCTTCTCAACGCAGGATACTGCATTTATTGCAAATGCTGATTCTACAAACTCTGGATTCTACAATCTGGTAATCACCATTGGAGGATGTACATCCCCTGTTGGACAAGTAGAAGTAGATATAATTCCAACATCATATGTCCCTCAAATTTGGGCAACAAGTGATACTATCTGTGATGGACTGATTCTTGAGCTTCAAACGGATGGATTTGTTGGCTTGAATGCTGAATATATTTGGTACGGTCCTTCTGGACTTTTGGATACAACATCGAATCCAACTTACATTGATCCAAATATCACCGTAGCTGATTCAGGAGAATACTTTGTACAAGTCCTTATTGGTAGCTGTTTATCATTGCCATCTCAAGTAGCACTCATCGATGTTAATCCAATTCCAGCAACTCCAGATATTACGTTTACATCTCCAATTTGCGAGGGTGAGGTAATTTTATTAGCAACCAATACATTGGCAAACGGTTATGATTGGGTTGGACCAAATGGCTTTAATTCTGATCTTCAAAATCCTGACGCCATTAATCCAGCAACATTAATAGATGCAGGGAGTTATTCACTAGCTGTTACAATTGACGGATGTCAGTCTGCCGATAGTGTAATCAACATAACCATAAACCCTACTCCGGTAACACCTATAATCTTATCTAATTCACCTATTTGTGAAGGAGATAGTCTAATCATTTACACAACCAACAGTGCTTCTGAATACTTATGGACTTTGCCAAACCTTACGACAATATCACAAACAGAGGATTCATTGATCATTACACCAAGTGTCGTAGCAGATTCGGGAATGTATGGCCTTCAACTTGTAGAAGCAGGCTGTCCTAGTGAGACAGTATTCACAGATGTAATGATTCAGGATCTTTCGAGTTCACAACCTTTCGCAGGTCTTGATTTCGTAGTCTGCGATGGTGAGACAGTTCTTAACCTTTCAGCAGAAAACAACGGCACAGGAATTTGGTCTACGCTCTCAACAGCGAACATTATCACTCCGAGTAATCATCAAACCTTGGTTACGAACTTGGAACAGGACAGTTCATATGCATTCATTTGGACACTGATGAATGGTGTTTGTGGAAATATTGGTTCGGATACGATTGATATCTATATCGCAGCCAATCCAATTGCGAACTCAGATTCATTAACTATTTCGAGCGGCACAGAGGAATTAATAGAGATTCTATTAAATGATTCGATTCCACTCTCGGTGAATTACAACCTCCTTGATGCTCCGCAATATGGAACGGCTGCAGTGTTGAATAATGGAATTTCATACACCACGTCTTCATCCCAAACATCAGATGCATTCATCTACGAATTATGTCTAGATGCTTGTCCAAGTATGTGTGACACGGCACTAGTTACAATTGACATTGCTCCATACCTGAATGCCCCGGATCTTATTACTCCGAACGGAGACGGTACAAACGACGCCTTTGTGATTCAAGGAATCGAAAACTTCCCAAACAATCAATTACAAATTTACAATAGGTGGGGGAACGAAATTTTCTACATCGAAAACTATCAGAACGATTGGACGGGAGAGTTTAACAATCAAGAATTACCTGTTGGAACATACTACTATGTATTCATTAGTCAGGACACCGGAGAATTGATTATTAATGGATACATAACACTACAACGATAATCTTAGAACTATGAAAGCACTTATTTTCATTAGCACGATCTTAATAGCTACCACGAGTTGGGGGCAACAAGATCCAATGTACACACAGTTTTTTTCTAACAAGTTAGTAGTCAATCCTGCATATGCTGGGACACGCGATGCTTTCAGTGCGCTGGTTCTATATCGCCATCAGTGGGCTGGCTTTGAAGGAGCTCCAAAAACGACAACAGCATCCATACATTCGCCGATTAAAAAGACGAATATGGGACTTGGATTGTCCTTAGTTCATGATCAACTCGGAATCCAACGTAATTACAGTGCAAAATTGGCCTACTCCTATCGATTGAAAACGAAGATTGGAACAATCTCACTTGGGGTTGACGGTCAAATTAAAAAGGTCGATATGCTTTGGATGGACTCCAACCCTTTGGAACAAAACGATACGTATATTCCTTACGGAAACAATTCACTTTGGCTGCCGAACTTTGGTGCAGGCATTTACCTCTACAAAAAGAATTACTACGTAGGTCTTTCTGTTCCGAAACTCATTGAAAATAAAATGGACTTTTCTGAGTCTACTACAACAGTTGATAATTTACAAAATCGTCATTTCTTTGCAATGGCTGGTGTCTACTTCCCTATCTCGCCGTCCTTTGGATTAAAGCCAGCAGTTTTAGCGAAATACGAAGCGAACTCTCCCTTGGAGTTAGATCTTAACGTTATGGCCATTTTCAATGATCGTTTTTGGCTTGGAGTAACGTACAGAACAAGCGATAGTTTTGATGCAATTGCACAAATTCATTTCGACAATGGAATGCGCATTGGCTACGCTTATGACTTTACAATCACACAGTTGGCAAGAGCAAATAGTGGATCACATGAAATCATGGTCGGATTTGATTTCAACAAGAAGAAGCAAGGAATTTATAACCCAAGATACTTTTAAGATGTTACAAAACGTACTTACATATTGTGCATTGACTTTAGCTCTCTGTACGCAGGCACAAAACGGCGAAACATTGTATAATCAATTGGCTTACCAAGACGCCATTGATAAATACGAAGCCCAATTGAAAAAAAAATCGGGTGACGCAAATACAATGTATCAATTAGCGACTGCTTATCGTTTGAATAACGAAACAGGAGAAGCGGAAAAATGGTATGAACAAGCTGTTCAATATAGTGGAACCAAAGAGGCGAGTTTCTATTACGCTCAAATGCTCTTAATGAATGGCAAGCCGAAGAAGGCTAAAAAATGGTTTGTAAATTACCAAACAACTCTTGTTGGAGATGAAGCAGAATGGGTTGAAGAATACGTAAAGCTTTGTAACAACGTAGAAAATGGGTCTGTTGACATTAAGAATTACGAAGTGATGCCAGTCATCTTCAATTCAAATTCACTCGATTTTAGTCCAATCTACTTTAAAGAAAAAATTGCCTTTGTTTCTAATAGAGAAGGAAGAAAAGGTGCTCGAAACTACAACGATTCATGGACCTCAAACGGATATACTGATCTTTTCTTAACAGATTTAGCCAATGGGAACAGTGTTACGACCTTTTCAAAAAAGTTAAATACTCCATTACACGAAGGTTCTGCAGTTTACGATGATCAAAATAAAGTATTCTACTATACTGGGAATAATGCTGCCAAAGGACGACAAAGAGAAGATTCAGACAACAACATCCGTTTGCAACTATTTTCTGCCACCGAATTAGGAGATACATGGGACAAACCTGTCAAATTGAATTTCAATAACGATAATTACTCTTACTGTCACCCTGCTCTTTCTGCAGATGGGAAAAAGATGATTTTCGCCTCAGATCAACCTGGGGGATACGGAGGAATGGATCTTTGGATGGTTGAAAAAAGTGGAGAATCATGGTCTGCTCCTAAGAATTTAGGAAGTACAATCAATACCTCTGGTAATGAAGTCTTTCCTTTTATTACGACTCAAGATCTACTCTATTTTGCTTCAAATTATCATCCGGGATATGGTGGACTCGATATTTTCCAATCAACAAATAATGGTTTGGTATGGACACAACCATTGAACGTTGGAATTCCCATCAATAGCTCAAAAGATGATTTCGGACTGATAACGAAGGATGATTTGGTATCAGGTTATTTGTCGTCGAATCGTGGTGGTGAGGATGACATTTTCTCTTTCCAGCACCAAGGAGTAAAACAACTAAATATTCAGATAATCAATTGTATTACAAATGAACCGATCGAATCTGCCTTAGTAACTGTTCAAGGAAACGATCAATTGATTTATCAACTTGAATCAGATGCCGATGGTAAAGTACACTTTGCTCCTATCAATGGAATCTCTGAATACACTGTTTCAGCATCGAGCGTTGATTACTCTACAAGTGATGATTGTCCGGGATTAGCAACAATTTCAGCATTAAAACCTGGTCTTGTTATTCTTGGACTTCGAGAAGGTGATCCAATGCCAGAAACTTCTAATTTGAATCTTTGTGGAACTGTAATCAACAAGGAATGTAACTTCTTACTCCCAAACACGGAAGTTACCATTATCAACTTATGTAATGGAACGAAACACCGTGTAACAACAAATAAAGAGGGTCAATTCGATTTTCCACTTCAGCAAAACTGTAAATACCGCGTAGAAGTGAAAAAACAATACTTTGATCCAGTAGTTACGATGTTTGAAACGAAAGAAGGAATAGTTGATTGCTTCGATTTGCCAATAGAGTTGAAATCGAATGTTGACTTACGCGATCCATCTCTCGGATTTGATGGCGGAAATCAAATTTTATTGACTTCAGGAGCAGTAATCGAACTTTACAATGTGTACTTCGATTTGAACAAGTTTGACATTCGAAGAGATGCCATAAAAGAACTGAACTGGATCAAGTCCATTTTGGAAGACAATCCTGATATTATCGTTGAAATTGGTGCTCATACAGATGCCAGAGCAACTTATGAATACAACATTACATTGTCGGAAAATCGTGCGAAAGCGATTAAGACTTGGTTGATCAAAAACGACATTGATGCGTCGCGTTTAAAATTCAAAGGATACGGAGAAACACTATTGAAGAATGAGTGCACTGATGGTATTAGTTGCTCAGAGATGGAACACCAACGAAACAGACGCGTGGAATTTAGAATATTACAAATGAACGGGAAAGTGGTTGTCAGCAAAGAATGGCAGCAATATCAGCGTTAGCTTCTGATGGATGAACTTTTTCAATTTAAGACTGAAAGAATGTTATCCCTATAGACCTTATCTCTTTAGGCTGTAAACACAATCCAATATTCTGTGTCAATTAATAATTCGGTATCTGTCTCGATCCGAATACGAAGTCCGACTGTAAACACTTGATTTACAATCGGGCTTTTTTTATGTCAATAGTGTATGTTTTGGAGTTAATCGGTCTAGAACTTACGCTAACTTAGTGTCCCGAATTTCGGATTAAGCCTACTGGTAAAGTATGTGGGAATCAGAAACATTTTATCTACATTTACATAAAGAACGATAATTTGCTCTCGAAAAAAACAAAATACGGCATCAAAGCACTTTCTTTCATGGCAAAAAGAAAGGAAAATACTCCCATTCAAATTTCCGTAATTGCTGAGAGTGAAAAAATATCCTTAAAATATCTTGAGGCCATTCTGCTAACCTTGAAAAAAGCAGGCATCCTCTCTTCTAAAAAAGGAAAAGGTGGAGGCTATTACCTTCTAAAAAAACCCAAAGAAATCAAAATGTCTTTCATTATGAGAACCCTTGAAGGCCCAATTGCCATGGTGCCTTGTGTAAGTCTCAACTATTACGAAAAGTGTGATGACTGCCCTGATGAAGTTTCTTGTTCTGTTCACAAATTAATGATAGAAGTTAGAGATGCTTCTCTTAAAATCTTTAACAATAGAACCCTCGAAGATTTATTAAAATAATTGCGTTACATTTTGCATTCAATCAAAAAAGTCTATATTTGCGTTTTATTACCCTACTTAAACCATAGGGTAATAGGATTAACGATTTAGACAAACATGATAATTGACAAAATAGTTCAAACACGAAGTTATAGCTCATCGCCTGGCAAAGAAAAAATAACGCGGAGCATACTAAAAACACTAAGCTGGAGGATAATTGGAACACTAGATACTGTGCTCATCACCTTTCTAATTGTTGGTGAATTAAGCACCGCTATTTCCGTCGGTGGAGTAGAATTAATCACCAAAATGGTTCTGTATTTTTTGCATGAACGTGCTTGGAACAATATAAAATGGGGAAATGAATAAACTAGAAAAGTTAAACAAAGAATTGGACGGTAAATCTCCTCAAGAAGTTGTTGAGTTCGTCCTGAAGCAAAGCGACAACCCAGTTATCACTACTAATTTTCGACCTTATGAAGTGGCTATTTTACACCTCATAACTTCTATTAAGCCAGATATTCAAATAGTTTGGTGCGACACCGGATATAATACTCCTAACACGTACAGACATGCCGAAAAATGCATAAATGATCTCAGCTTGAACATTCAGACTTTTGTTCCAAAGCAAACTGTAGCGCATCGAAATAGCATAATGGGAATTCCAGATGTGTCCGACCCAAACCACTCCATATTCACGGAGCAAGTGAAATTGGAACCATTCAATCGAGCCATGAAAATGATTAAGCCAGATCTTTGGTTTACAAACATTAGATCTGGCCAAACGAGCTTCCGAAGTGAGCTAAATATTTGCTCCGAAAGTAAAGATGGGCTTCTTAAAGCAAGTCCCTTCTTTAATTTTTCAGATAGCGAATTAGATACTTATTTGAAAACACACAATTTAGAAAACGAGTTTAAATATTACGATCCAACCAAAGTATTAGAAACACGCGAGTGTGGATTACACCAATAAAAGAGAAATGATAAAAAGTACCGTAAATATAAATGCCTTGGAAAACGAGGCAATCTACATCTTTAGAGAAGTAGTCGCACAATTTGAAAGACCTGTATTACTGTTCTCCGGAGGAAAAGACTCAATAACTCTTGTGAAATTAGCCCAAAAAGCTTTTTACCCAGGAAAAATTCCATTTCCTCTTTTACACATTGATACTGGGCACAACTTTCCAGAAACAATAGCCTTTCGTGATGAATTGGCCAAAGACTTGGGAGTTGAATTAATTGTTAGAAATGTTCAAGACGCCATAGATCAAGGCAAAGTAAAAGAAGAATCTGGAAGATATGCGAGCAGAAATGGCCTTCAAATTACAACGCTACTAGATGCAATTGAGGAATTTAAATTTGACGCATGTATTGGTGGAGCCAGAAGAGATGAAGAAAAAGCCCGAGCCAAAGAACGCATATTTTCAGTAAGGGATAGTTTTGGTCAGTGGGATGAGAAAAATCAAAGACCAGAATTGTTTGATATGCTAAATGGCAAAATCGATCTTGGACAAAACGTAAGGGTATTTCCCATTTCAAACTGGACTGAGCTAGATGTTTGGACCTACATCGAGTCTGAAAAAATTGAAATTCCTTCCATCTACTTTTCACATAAAAGAAATGTCTTTCAAAGGGATGGTCTTATTTGGTCAGCTGATGACTCTATTGTTTATAGAGATGAAGAAGAAACAGTAGAAGAACTTATGGTTCGTTTTAGAACTGTCGGGGATATGAGTTGTACGGCTGCAGTTCTATCGAATGCCACAGAAATCGGTGATGTAATTGAAGAAATTCGTTCATCTACGATTTCAGAAAGAGGTGCTAGAATTGACGACAAAAGGTCCGAAGCAGCCATGGAAAAAAGAAAGCAACAAGGATATTTCTAACCAATAAAAAAAATTCAAATGCAAGTATTAAAAATAGCTACAGCAGGTAGCGTAGATGACGGAAAAAGTACATTAATTGGAAGAATCCTATATGATACGAAGTCGTTAACGACAGATAAATTAGAGGCAATTGAGAAAAAAAGCAAGCAGAATGGATACGACTATCTTGATTTTTCTCTAGCAACAGACGGTTTAGTTGCGGAACGAGAACAAGGAATTACGATAGATGTTGCGCACATATATTTTTCAACGAAAAAGAAAAGTTACATCATTGCGGATACTCCAGGACATGTTGAATACACACGAAACATGGTTACTGGAGCATCAACTTCCCAAGCTTCTATCATTCTGATCGATGCCAGAAAAGGTGTTATTGAGCAAACGAAGAGACATTTCTTTATCAATAACCTATTGCACGTCAAGGAAATAGTTGTTGCAATCAATAAGATGGATTTAGTAGAATATTCTGAAAAGGTCTTCAATGAAATCAAGTCTGAATTTCAAAAGCTTTTGGATAAACGAACTTATGCGGAACAACGTGTGACTTTCATTCCAATTTCCGCTCTAAAAGGCGATAATGTTGTCAATAAATCTGATAAAATGTCTTGGTATGAAGGGCAAACTGTTCTCGAACACATGGAAGATTTAAACTTCGACGATATCTATAATGCAGGAACACCGCGTTTTCCTGTTCAACTTGTTATTCGTCCTAAAACAAATGATTTCCATGATTTCCGTGGATACGCAGGTAAAGTATACGGTGGAGAACTAAATGTTGGAGATGAAATTGTTGTGTTACCCTCAAAAACGGAATCCAAAATTGAGAAAATATATTTCCACGACCAAGAATATCAAACAGCGGCAAGAAGGTCTTCTGTGACCTTAACCCTTGAAGATGATATCAATATCAGTCGTGGTGACATGATTGTAAAAAAGAATGATTTACCAACGATTCAAAGCTCTTTAGATGCGACCGTTTGTTGGATGGATTCAGAAAAATTAACAATCGGAAAACAACTCATTGTTCAACACGGAATCAATCGTGTTCTGGCAAAAGTCAACGATGTTAAAAATACAATCAACACTGATTTCTCTGGAGTTAATCCGGAATCAAATCAATTAGAAATTAATGACATAGGTGAAATCTCTTTCAAATTAAATAAGCCCGTTTATACTGATTCATTCAAAGATCATAGGACAAACGGATCATTTATTTTGATTGACAACCAAACCAATAGTACTGTTGGGGTAGGTTTTATAAAGTAGAAATAATGCAAAGTTTCAGAACAGAATTGGAGAACCCAATTGTAGAAAAAGACATCATTGAATTAGCAGATAAGATTGAACTTTTCAAACAAGGAAAGGTCGATGAAGAAAAGTTTAGAAGCTTACGTTTAGCTCGAGGTGTGTATGGTCAAAGACAGTTTGGCGTTCAAATGATACGTATTAAACTCCCGTACGGCAAAATATCAAGTAAACAGCTACATCGAATTGCTGACGTGTCTGACGAATATTCTCGTGGGCGACTTCACATCACTACGCGACAGGATATTCAGATTCACCACGTACATTTAGACAGAACTCCTGAGCTTTGGAATGAACTAGAACGTGATGATATTACCTTGCGCGAGGCCTGTGGAAACACGGTTAGAAACGTAACTGCTTCAGAAACTGCTGGAATAGACATAAATGAACCTTTCGATGTTTCACCATACGCCGATGCAGTCTTCAAGTACTTTTTACGTAATCCAATTAGTCAAGAACTAGGACGAAAATTCAAAATTTCATTCTCCGCAACGGATGAAGATACTGGATTGGGATTTATGCACGATTTAGGATTTATCGCCAAATTGGAGAACGGTGAACGAGGATTTAAAGTACTCATCGGTGGAGGTCTCGGTTCTCAACCAAGATTAGCTGATGAACTCTATTCATTTCTCCCACAGAACAAGATAATTCCACTAATCGAAAGTGTTATTAGAATTTTCGACCGATTTGGAGAGAGAAATAGTCGCGCCAAAGCAAGGCTGAAGTTTTTAATTAAAAAAGTAGGTCTTGAGGCATTCAAAGAATTGATAATTGAAGAACGTAAAGCAATTCCTGCAGATTCGATTCATATTGATTATGAATCATATCCAGCTGTTCGCTTGAATTCAACAATAGCCCCAAAAGTTGATATTGAAAGCACCATTAATTACAATCTTTGGAGAAAGACAAATACTGTCGAGCAAAAACAAGAAGGATTTGTAGCCATTGGAATTAAAGTCCCTCTCGGTGATTTTTATACGGACAAGGCAAGAATTTTGGCTGACTTAGTTAATGAATATGCCGCGGGAGAATTCCGTTTAACATTAAGACAGAACATACTAATCCCACATATTAGAACAGAGAACTTGCCGTATTTCTATGTGAAATTAAAGGAATTGGGATTTGCTACTATTGGATACAACAAGGCTATTGACATTACCGCATGCCCAGGAACTGACACGTGTAATTTAGGAATTTCAAGTAGCACGGGTATCACAACAGAGCTTGAACGTGTTTTAGTAAATGAATACCCCGATTTCCAGGAGAAAGAAGACCTTGTTATTAAAATTTCTGGTTGTATGAATGCTTGTGGGCAGCATTCGATGGCACACATTGGTTTCCAAGGAATGACAATTAAAGCTCCAGATAAAAGGATCGCTCCCGCACTTCAAGTACTGCTTGGTGGTGGAAACTTAGGAGATGGTGTTGCTCATTTTGCTGATAAGGTTGTGAAGGTTCCAAGTAAAAGAGGTCCACAAGCTTTAAGAATAATATTGGATGATTTTATTGAAAATGGATCCGGAAACACATACACCGAATACTATCAAAAAAATGGAGAAAAGTACTTCTACTCATTGTTGAAACACCTATCCGATGTAAGTAATTTAAGCGATAGCGACTTTACGGATTGGGGAAGCACAGACACTTTCATAAAAGCAATTGGAGTCGGAGAATGTGCTGGTGTTGTTATTGATTTAATCAGTACCCTCTTTTTAGAGAGTCAAGAGAAGATTGATGATGCACATGAAGCAATAGAACAAGAGAACTTTTCGGACGCAATTTACTATTCATATAGTTCAATGATTAATGCTGCCAAAGCAGTTTTACTTTCTGAAAAAGCAAAAACGAACACACAGGCAGGTATCGTTACGCAATTCGACGAGCTATTTGTTGATACAAAAAAGGTTGTTCTGGATGATCCGTTTCAAAAAATCATCTATCAGATTAAGGAAAACGCACCGAGTGCATCATTTGCAAAACACTACGCAAAGACCGCTTCTCACTTTTTAACACTCGTAAAAGAGTTTAGAGGAGAGTCCTTGCAAAAAGACGAATAACATGGATACAATTAACCCAAAATTGACCTTGGTTGGAGCAGGGCCCGGAGATCCAGATTTGCTTACGATAAAAGGCCAAAAGGTCATAGAAAACGCCGATGTTATCCTGTACGACGCACTTATAAATAAGGAACTACTGAAATACGCCAAAAAGGAAGCTGAACTAATTTATGTTGGGAAAAGGAAAGGAATGTACACCTATTCTCAAGAAGAAATAAATAATCTTATCGTTACAAAAGCGTATGAACGTGGGCACGTAGTCCGGTTGAAAGGTGGGGACTCATTTATTTTTGGACGTGGCGCAGAAGAAGTGAATTATGCAAGGTCATTTGCTGTAACGGCGTCAATAGTTCCTGGGATTTCATCTTCCATTTCTGTTCCTTCTAATATTGGAATATCACTCACACACAGAGGTGTATCACAAAGTTTATGGATTCTTACAGGAACAACTAGCGACAGGTCTCTTTCTCCTGATATAAAACTGGCAGTGAAATCTAACGCCACGGTTGTCATCTTGATGGGAATGTCAAAACTCCATGAAATTATTCAATTATATAAAAAGGAGTTAAAAGGTCAAGAAGCCATCGCTATCATTCAGAATGGTACGACTAAGAAGGAAAAAATCGGTATCGGTAACATTTCGAACATCGAAGGAATTGCCAACGAAAAGGATTTGGGTGCACCAGCAATAATTGTGATTGGGGAAGTCGTAAAACACAGAGTTCAATTGGAGGCAATTTCAGAAACTGTTTTTAAAGAAAAAAACGTAGCATGAGCAATAACCTATACCCCATCTTTCTGAAAACTGAACAGTTAAATATTTTGATTGTTGGTGGAGGAAAAGTTGCTCTAGAGAAACTAAGCTTTCTTCTAAAGTCAAGTCCGAATTCCAAGGTGACAGTTGTTTCTAAACATTTTCATGCTGATATTCTTGCAATGTCTGTACTTGAAAATCTTATTCTAAAGCAGGAAGAATACACTGTAAACTACTTGAAAAGCATCTCTTTGGTGATTGTTGCAACCAATGACACCGAAGAAAATATTAGAGTATACAAAGACGCAAAAGCGAATAACATTCTTGTAAATGTCGCCGACAATCCAATGTACTGTGATTTTTACATGGGAGGAATTGTTACCAAAGGTGATTTAAAACTAGGGATTTCTACGAATGGAAAATCTCCCACACTTGCTAAAAGGTTAAGACAGTTTTTTGAACAAGTTCTTCCAGAAGAATTAGATGATTTATTAGACAACTTGAATCAATATCGAAAAACAATAAAGGGTGATTTTGACAATAAAGTAGAACAATTAAACAAGGCCACAGAGCTATTAATAAAATAGGATTATGATTACAACAGATATACTAATTATTGGAGCAGGACCAACAGGTTTGTTCACAGTCTTTGAAGCCGGTTTGTTGAAGTTAAGGTGTCATTTGATAGACGCCCTGCCCCAACCTGGAGGTCAGTGTTCAGAATTATATCCTAAAAAACCCATTTACGATATCCCTGGTTGTCCAGAAATATTAGCTGGAGACTTAACCAAAAATCTACTGAAACAAAGTGAACAGTTTCAGCCCACTTTTACCTTAGGAGAAAGAGCAGATACACTTGATAAGCAAGAGGATGGTACGTTTATCGTAACGACAAATAAAGGAACAAAGCATCAGGCCAAAATTGTTGTTATTGCTGGTGGTTTAGGGTCATTTGAGCCAAGGAAACCTCCGTTAGAAAACATTTCAGATTACGAAGAAACTGGAATTGATTATTTCATTAAGGACCCAGAAAAGTACAGGGATAAAAAAGTAGTTCTTGCTGGCGGTGGTGACTCAGCTCTAGATTGGTCGATATTCTTAGCAGACATTGCATCCGAGCTTACCTTAGTTCATCGAAGAAATGAATTCAGGGGAGCTTTAGATTCTGTAGAAAAAGTTAGAGAGTTAACAGCGTCTGGTAAAATAAGAGTAACCACGCCTGCCGAGGTTGTTGGTTTAGAAGGAGATCAAAAATTAACGGGAATAAACATTAAAACAGCCGATGGTATTTACACCCAGAGCACTGACTATTTCATTCCTCTTTTTGGATTATCTCCCAAATTAGGACCGCTAACAGAATGGGGCTTAGAACTAGAAAAAAACGCCATTAAAGTAAATACGTTTGATTATCAAACGAACATTCCCGGTGTGTATGCCATTGGAGACATCAACACCTATCCAGGTAAGTTAAAACTTATCCTCTGTGGTTTTCATGAAGCAACATTAATGTGTCAATCCGCTTTTCAGATAATAAACCCTGGTAAACGTAACGTCTTAAAATACACAACAGTCAGTGGAATTGATGGTTTTGACGGTTCTAGGAAAGAAGCTCCGAAAGCCGTAGTACAGGCAATTAATCAATAGACGATGTCAGATATTACTATTTATATAAAAGATCGAGAGGGCGTAAACCATAAACTGTTAGCACCAACTGACATGTCAATGAACATTATGGAGTTATGCAAAGCCTATGAATTACCCGTTGAAGGAACCTGTGGTGGAATGGCCTTATGCGCTTCATGTCAATGTTATGTACAATCAAGTCATGTTTTATCTCCAATGACTGATGATGAAGATGCCATGTTAAGTGAAGCTTTTTTTGTAGAGGAGAATAGTAGGTTAGGGTGTCAGCTCAATTTAGAAGAGAGTATGGATGGATTAAAATTGGAATTGGCCCCAGAAAATTAATGGTACGTTTTGGAAAAAGAAAATATAATATACCTGGGTTTACCCAATCCAGTAATAAGAGAGGAAGTTAAAGAGTTCACTAAAGATCTATTCTATAGCGTTTTTGATCAAAACTATTTTAACAAAAAAAAGCATCACATAAATGACCGTTTTCTGTCGATCTTAAATGAAATCAGTCCTGAAATCAATTATCAGTGGGCTGATTTTGAAGATCAGTTGTCAAAGATTAAAGGGATAGTCCTTGAAGATGCCAACTTCATTTATAAAAATGACCCAGCCGCTCATTCTTTAAAAGAAGTCATCTTAGCATATCCTGGTTTTTATGCAATTGTGATCCACCGAATAAGTCATGTCCTTTTTAAGAATAATTGCATAGTGTTCTCAAGGTTAATGAGTGAATTCGTTCATTCCAAAACGGGTATTGATATACACCCTGGCGCCACCATTGGTAGTCCGTTTTTTATAGATCATGGAACGGGAATTGTCATTGGTGAAACTACTGTGATTGAAGGCAATGTTAAAATATTCCAAGGCGTTACACTTGGAGGAAACTCAGTAAGGAAAGCACATGAGTCCATTAAACGACACCCAACAGTTAGAGAGAATGTAACTATTTATGCTAACGCAACAATTCTAGGTGGTGAGATAGAAATTGGAGCCAACTCAACAATTGGGGCAAATGTTTCAATTGCAGAATCTATACCTGAAAACTCTTTAGTGATTTTCAAGTCGGCGGTACAAATACTAAAAAAACGAAAATGAATAACATCATTCAAACAATAGGAAAAACTCCATTGGTTAGAATCGAACACCCAATCTTGAAAAAAGACGTGCAACTTTACGTTAAACTAGAAGGAAACAACCCTGGGGGCAGCGTAAAAGATCGCGCCGCTTTCAATATGATCAGCGAAGCAATTAAAGATGGACTACTAAAACCTGGAGGAACCGTCGTAGAAGCAACAAGTGGAAATACAGGTATTGCCATCGCTCTAATTGCCAAAAGATTCAATATACATGTAGTCCTTGTTATGCCAGAAAACTCAACCCAAGAAAGGATTAAAACAATGAAAGCATATGGCGCCGAAGTTGTTCTAACAGATAAAGAAAAGGGAATCGAGGGATCCAGAGATGTCGCTGAACTTCTTGAAAAAGAAAAAGGCTATTTCAGATTAAATCAATTTGAAAATGAAAACAACTGGAAAGCGCATTATAAAACTACGGGGCCAGAAGTTTGGGAAGATTCT
>NVXP01000043.1 GCA_002733985.1 Fluviicola sp.
TGGATCGTTGGATTCGTTAGATTTTTGGATTCGTTGGATTCGTTGGATTCGTTGGATTCGTTGGATTCGTTGGATTCGTTGGATTCGTTGGATTCGTTGGGTATATGAAACCTAATCAATCCAAAGCGAAGCTTCCAAACACAGCGTGTTCTAAGAATCTAAAAGCGAAGCGATCTGAAAATCCGAGAGCAAAGCGAGTCGAAAAGCGAAGCGATCAAAACTACATTCCCGGTCCACCCATTCCTTTAAACTGGCTCATCATCTGGCGCATGTTCTTAGGATTAGACATCATTTTCATCATCTTCTTCGTGTCTTCGAATTGCTTCATCAACTTATTGACTTCTTGCATGCTACGTCCACTTCCTGTCGCAATTCGCGTCTTCCGTGATCCGTTGATTGCTTGAGGATTCGAGCGTTCATGTGGAGTCATTGAATAGATAATTGCTTCGATGTGCTTGAACGCGTCATCTTTGATATCAACATCCTTCATTGCTTTCCCCATTCCTGGCAACATTCCCATGAGGTCTTTCACGTTCCCCATTTTCTTCACTTGTTGCAACTGTCCAAGGAAATCATTGAAATCAAATTGATTTTTCTGAATTTTCTTTTGAAGTTTTCTAGCTTCTTCCTCATCAAACTGCTCTTGAGCACGTTCTACAAGTGAGACAACATCCCCCATTCCGAGGATACGGTCAGCCATACGCGAAGGGTAGAATATATCAATCGCGTCCATTTTCTCACCAGTACCAACAAACTTAATTGGCTTGTTGACAACAGACTTAATTGATAAAGCAGCTCCACCTCGTGTATCACCATCTAACTTCGTTAGAATGACACCATCAAAGTTGATTCGCTCATCAAAGGACTTCGCTGTATTCACCGCATCTTGACCAGTCATTGCATCAACAACGAACAATATTTCAGTCGGCTTAATCGCATTTTTAACCTCTTGGATTTCCGCCATCATCTTTTCATCCACGGCCAAACGACCAGCAGTATCGACAATCACGACATTAAATCCATTGCTTTTCGCGTACTGAACAGCAGCTTGAGCAATTTTAACAGGATTTTTTTCTTCTTTATCTGAATAAACCTCAACGCCCAATTGCTCTCCCAAAACGTGCAATTGATCAATCGCTGCTGGACGGTAAACATCACAGGCAACCAATAGTGGTTTCTTATTCTTTTTGGTTTTGAGGTAGTTTGCTAATTTCCCTGAAAAAGTTGTCTTACCCGAACCTTGCAGACCAGACATCAGGATAATTCCAGGGTTTCCTTTGATATCGATATCAACCTGCTCAGATCCCATCAATTCTACCAGTTCTTCATGACAAATTTTCGTCATCAATTGTCCTGGTGAAACCGCAGTCAAAACATTACGTCCAAGTGCTTTTTCCTTCACAGAATTCGTGAATTCCTTCGCTGTTTTAAAGTTAACATCGGCATCCAATAGGGCGCGACGAACTTCTTTTAGCGTTTCAGCAACATTGATTTCTGAGATTTGCCCTTGTCCTTTGAGGACTTTAAAGGCTCTGTCAAACTTCTCGGATAAATTTTCGAACATAGGTATTCATTTTGGGATGACAAAAATACGAATATTCGCGTGGAAACAGCTAGAAATAGGAGTGAAAAAGGCTGATCTTGGTTTCTTATTTTGTCAGCAATAAATTCAATCGTTTCTGCAGGTCCTTCAGTTGCTTCGAATCGAACTCATCTGTATGTACTGAGTAACCGTCCTTATCTTGTTCTACTCGCAAATGAATGTAAAATTCTAACTGCTTACTCATTGTCGCATCTTGGATTATTACATAACCCTTTGGATCAGTATCAAAATATATTAGTTTTCTTACATCTCTCATTTTAGCAACTTCTTCCTTTGCAATAACAAGAAATCCGCATGAATCCGCATGAAAGATCAAACTATCTTGGAATTTTTGGAGATCTAAACCTTGGTAATTAAGTTCGACCTTTGGTAAATCGCTAAGCGATCCTGGTTGTCCATACATATCTGGAACTCCGCATGACGTAAGGAATGTCAATAAGACAAAAGCGAAGAAATTTAATATAATTATTGAGCGATTCATTGATTTTCCAGATCTACAAATTCATCCTTATCCTTTAACCGCTCGTTCTTCCAGAAATAGTATGATCAATACCTTTCAACGATTTTGCTATCCCTTGCATCTCATCGATGATGAATTGTACATTATTTGATCCGCCGCCGCTCTTATTGTTCTCGACAAAGGTCTCTTTGATTGTATCCCAACGCGTTTGCTCTTCCGAAGTAATTGAACCAAACAACTCCTTGAAGCGCAAAATACTCGACTCTGCTCCAGTCGTTAAAGTCTGGGATTCATTTTCATAATGAGAAATAATCAGCGTATCCAATTCTTCATCATTCATGACAGGAACCAACTTCTCAACGATTTTATTCATATCGCGGTAAGATCCTTGTAATTTAAATGATGGTGCTATTCGATAATCATCTTCCATAGAAGCAGAAGCGATGTATTCCATGTTTACTTTAAACACAATATCTCGAATGGTGATAACGCGTTTCAACAAGTTCACATAATCCTCAATTTCATCAGAGCTATGGTTCGCTTCCAAATCCAAACTCTCTTGTGGTCCATCCATCGCTACTTTGATGAATGTTCGAACATCTTTGAATGATTTATTATTGAGCTGAGACAAAATACTATTGGATGTCAAGCAATTTTCAATGTAGCTCAACTCAAATACTTCTTTCTTCCCTCCGATCACATCCCCCAAATTGTAGATATCAGATCTATTCGCCAACATATCAGGAATTTGGAAACGCTCTCCACTTTCCGTGTATGGGTTTCCTGCCATCACAACCATTACTTTTCGACCTCTGAAATCGTAGGTTTTACTCTTGCCTTTGTAGATTCCTTCAATTTTCCGTTGACCGTCACAAAGTGAGATGAATTTCTGTAAAAACTCGGGATTACAGTGTTGAATATCATCTAAGTAGATCATGATATTATCACCCATTTCAAAGGCTAAATTCAAACGATTTAGCTCTTCTCTCGCGGCAGAGTTTTGCGCACTCGCAGGATCAACAGAAGTCACCTCATGGCCTAAAGCAGGTCCATTAATCTTCACAAAGATGAGCCCGATTCGTTGAGCGATATACTCCATCAAGGTTGTTTTACCATAACCAGGAGGCGAAATCAGTAAAAGCATCCCCATTAAATCAGTTCGTTTGTCTTTACCAACGACACCAATCTGTTTTGCCATGTTATTACCAATCAATGGTAAATAAACTTGATCAATTAACTTATTTCGCACGAAGGAAGTCATGACTTTTGGCTTAAATGAATCCAATTTCATTTCCTCCTTGAATGACGCCATTTGTGCGTGCTTCAGCTCAACATATTTCCGGTATTTTGGGACTTCACCCTCATGAAATTGGTTCAGTTGATTTCTCCAACTATGGTAATCAATGTCCAATATACCGTCCTTCATTCGAACATGCTCACCAGCCATTTCACTCAATTGAAAGTTGACTTTGACATCAATAAGCTTCTCTTTACTCGTATTATTAACCAACAGTGAGACTGCGCTTTCCTGAAGAGCAACGAGTAAGGTGTTTTTGTTGTCCAACTGAATGAATCGTCTCAACCACTCTTGCAATAATTCAAATTGGTAGCGATACGAATCGGACAGTTCCGTCATCGAATCATTCAATCGCTTCTCAAATTTCGCAGTCTTCAACCATTTTTTGAATTGCTTTGTCAATTCATCCCCTTCAGGACTCATCACAAAGTAATCGTTRTCACCTAAYTCCAAAAACAGATACTCCGCAAGAGCTTCTGCTTTTTCGCTTTGTGTTCTACCAGAAATCAATTCAGTTAATTCGAAACGAATATCACTTGGCACATCAGAACTCTCAAAAGCAGAACGAACGAGGCCATACGCTTTCAGTCGTTTTTTCCAATTCTCCCGTTCAAGATCGTTTAATTCAAAGTTCCAGAAAAAGCGTGCTTCAGCTCTAAGTGATGGCGAGAAAACCAAAAGATCGACCTCTTTCTGCATCGAAAGTAAGGCAGATAAAATTGTGGCAGCATCAACATCATGAATTCCTTTAATATATCGTTCGTCGTAGCGATCATTCATGAATCGTTGGACAAGTTGCACTAGATCTTCCTTCGTTTTAGTTAAAACTCCATCCAAGCTCAGCTCTTGATCGCCAAATTGACACGTGTTGTTCTCACTTAGCTGAAGAAAGATAATGTAGGCTAAATATTCAGCACGATAAACCGTTTCGTTTTCTGAAACAATTAATTGATCCCAAAACTTACGCGTCTGCAAGAAGGTTTCATCCTCAATTGGTTCAAAGAAACTTGTTCCTGTAAGGTGATAATTCATTTCATCCCCTCTTTGAACCAAGGTTACATCCAATTTTTTCGTGTTCACGGAGAAATGATGTTTCCCTAATTTAATGATATCATCTCCCTCAGCAAATAATTCCGATTTATCTCTTAGTTGGCGTAATGCGTTTTCTTTAGCTGACTTTAACTGGCTTTTGAGATCATCCGCTTTCACAGAATCATCAATTGCTGTCAACTTCTCGATGTTATCTCTCACCTTCTGTACCAGTGAATCTGATGCGAGGTAAGCATTTATTTCATCAACCGTTTTAAATTTCCCTAATCGTTTATTAATCCCTAGAATAATTCTTTCCGCTGATCGTTGAATCGCAACAGCTTTGTTGTTTCTTTCCTCTACCAATGAGAGCTTATGGGACTCGAAAGCATTTGTAATTTCTTCACGAACATCAGTGATCATCACACCGAATTCAGGAAAGTCGGAAAACTTACCTTCTAGATCTTCCAATTGGATAATCAATCGATTCAAATAGTCCTCACACTTTGTAGGAGTATCACTAAGGTTGATGTAATTCGAGGCACCTTGTTGAATCAACTTCAAGTGACTGTTGAACTCATTCTCAGCTTCTGCTCCAAAAATATTCTTCCGTTTCTTCTTGAGATCTGCAATAATTCGATTGAAACGGTAGAAAATATCAGTGATATTATCGATGATCTTTGTCGTTACCGTACTGTCTTTAATGTCTAAAGAGTTTACAATTTCAATCATCAGTTCCAATTCACCCGAAACCGTTGAAATTTGTACATCTAGCTCATCGGCTTGAATAACTTTGGTGATTTCTTTCAAAGAAGTTTCAATCTGATTCACTTTTTCCTCATAGGGTTTTAGTGCATCATCCGTCAATAAAAAGGTCACACATGACTCAGAATATTTCCCTTGAAGTTCCAAGACATTGCTTTCCATTTCGTCAATTTGACTGGTATCAATGTAACGTGTTTCTTTTGCTGAAATCAACTCACCGCGTAAACTCCGAAGACTTGTCAGCGTATCTACAAAATGTTGAACATTCGTATACGTAGCTGATTTAGCCGATTGGCGCACCAAATTGAACTTATCATCTAATACATCAATATCAGCCTCAGCCGTTTTCTTTAGACCCAACACTTTATCAAACTCTGCAATCGCCGACTGTGCAGTCGATTCGATTTGTTCCAATGGAATTGAAAGTTCGTTTGCTTCCTGGTGTGAGACCCAATGATACGCATCCAATGTAACGCGCGCCATTTTGGATAAATCAACGTATAAAGTACCGTATGCTTCTTCCCGTTGAATTAATTTCAAAATCGAACGGCATTCAGCCATAGCTGTCACCACTTCCTTGTTTCCTACTTTGAATAAATAGGCGTCTTGATTGGTATTTTGAATTCGATCTGCATGTGAGAATGGCGTTTCCCAAATTTGAATGCTGTGGTGTTTTTTAGCGACTGCTTCGGATCGAAACAAACACATTTCACCATTATCAAAAATGGAATATCCGTGACAATGAATCGGTGATCCCAATTCTTGTTCAATAATATTGTAAAGCAACAGTGTATATCCTCCTTCTTCGGGGTTGTAGAATATGTATAGAAAATCTTCGCCATTGGACGACGGAATACACTTAACAAACCCCAATCCATCGTAGGCAAAGTCGAACAGTTTATATTCGCCAGATTGCAAATAATATCCCTGCGGGAAAATGATCCCTTGATCTTCAGGCAAGAGAATACATGCTTCTTTGAGTCCATCAACTCTGATCGCTTCTTTTATTCGATCGTTGTAAATGATGAACCGTTCCTCTTTCTCTTGATACGGTACAATTCGCAACACGATAATATCGCCGATAACGGCATATGACACTTCCGCATCATTTAAGGTTTGATCTTTTTGATCGACAGGTTCGGCATAAATTCCCAATCCCGATTCTGTATTGTCCTCAATTTTTATCGTAAGATCTCCACCGACCGTCTCAACAAACACCTTGTTTTCAATCGAAATATGTGGATGTAGACCCGATACATGATCATCGGCACTCGGTCTTTTCCAATCGAACCCATGCTGTTCCGGAAGTCGTACTTCATGTTCACTTCTAGCGTTTTCATACTTCAAGGTAGAATCCGCTTGAATCAGCCATTTGAAGGTTTTAATATCGGTAATGCTCTTCCCTATTTGGAAAACAAAATAGAGGTAGCCATTTTTCTCTATGAACTGTGAGAAAGTTGCGGATCGATAATATTTATAGAGGTTTTTAAAGTCCTTGATGAAGGTATCGTCCTTCAAAAAAGAAGATGAACCAGGCTTAAAACTGCGCTCTTGGTATTCGTAAACGCTAAAAACGTCTTCAATAGCAGTTTCCGTTTTCAACCCAATGTGGACGTTGTATCCAAATATAAATCGATCACCAATAGGCACCATATCCCGTGCTTCACAGGAATGCTGGGTTGTGATGTGTTCTGTCGCGATAAGCTGCGTTTCTACACCACCGAAAATTTCTTTCCGCTGCTCGTTTAATATTCCTAATCTAGATTTGAGGTCCGCCCCGTATTTATTCAATCGATTCCGAATGATCTCATACGTGCCTTGCTCCAGTTCCGATTGGTCCTGATTTTTTTGCTTTTCCGACATGTGTTGGTTCGATCTTAACGAAATTTATTCTCCTAATCCTAAACTTCCTGCATTTGTGCTCTCAATTCCAAAACGTTTTGCCATTGACAGTAATTCTGACAACATGGATTGATCATCGTCAGACTTAGCCGATTTAATCAATTTCATGAGTAAAGCCGAAACTGTCAGGTTTTTAACGTCTGCCGTTTTGATATTTGATCCAGCAATTAGTCCACGAATCTTATCCAATACCGTCTCACCATTGGTAGATGACAATAATTGTTCTTTTACCGTATTGATAATTTCACTTTTATCAGCGTACTGATCGATCACTTTCGCATTTGAAATAGCCCCAATGATCTTATCAAAGAACACTGGTTCACCACCAACAATATCAATCTTAGCTGATTGCAATGCACTCGAAAGAACAGTTGCTTGAGCCGCTGCGATGTCACTCTGAACATTAATTTGCGCCAATTCAACTTCTTTCTGTTTATCCAAGTTCAACTTGAATTCTTCGTGATCTTTTCCAACACCATCCAGTTGCTTCATTGCTTCTGCCTTCTCCTTGATTCCTTCGGCTTCTGAACGTAACTTTTGTTCTAACACAGCTGCTTCAGCAAATCCTTTTTCTTTCTCGGCTGCAGCTCTCATGTTGATCACATCTGCATTTGCGCGACCAAGTTCTGTATCTCCAATAGCTTTTGCATGAGATCGAACCTGAACACCTTTTGCTTGTGCAATTGCCTCAGCCTCAAGCACAGCAGCTTCTGCTTCACCCTGCTTCTCTCTCGCCTCAGCTTTCGCCTCCATTATTTTTGCTTCAGCTACTCCAACAGCCGCCTGTCTTGTTGCTTCTGCATCCGCTAAAATTATTATTGCTTCTGCTTCTTGAGTAGCCGCTTTTTGTCCAGCTTCAGCCTCGATCAATTTTTGAGTTGCAGCATGTTCAGCAGCGGTTTTCTTCGCCTCTGCCATTTTAATCTCCTGTACAAATTGCTTCTCAGCTTCTTGCTCTGCAGCAGTAATCGCTACTGTTTTTTCACGATCCGCTTGAGCAAATGCACGTGTATTCTTAATTTTTTCTTCTTCGTCAACAACCGTCTTTTCAATTGCGATACGATCTCGAATGACTTCTTGAATGTTCCGTTTCTCAACCTCTACGACTTTCTCTTTCTCAATTTGAGCAAGTGTAACAACCCGTTGACGCTCATTCAACTCAAGTTGTCTATCCTTTTCAACTCTTTCCGTTTCAACGGCCAACGTACGTTCCTTGTTCTTCTCAGCGGTAATGACTTGACGTTGCTTATTTTCTTCAGCAATCATCAATTCTTCCTCTGTATCGATTCGAGCGCGTTCCGATTTCAACCGTTCTTCTTCAGCCACTTTACTGATCTCTGCTCCTTCTCTCGACTTAATGTTTGCAATTTCTCTCTTCTGCTTTTCTTCTTTCTCCGCCAATTGACGTTCCATCTCTAGAATCGCTTCACGGGCATCAACATCTTGTTGTTTAATGACCTTCTCTTCCTCTCGCTTAATACCATTTGACAATACATTTTGCCTTGCCGTCAATTCGTTAATTTTCTTGATCCCTTCAGCATCTAAAATATTCATTGCACTCAATGAAGAAAGGTGCGTTTGCTCCAAGTAATCAATTGCGGCATCATCTAAAGCGTATCCGTTTAGATCTCTACCAATCAGGTTCAAAATCTCTTGACGGAATTCATCTCTTTTATTGTAGAGATCAACGAAATCAAATTGTTTCCCAACAGTCTTTAAAGCTTCAGAAAATTTCGCTTCGAATAATTCATTTAATGCCTCAGGATCTGACGCTCTTTCACAACCAACAGACTGCGCAACGCGCACAACATCATCTCTCATTTGATTTACACGAACGAAAAATGCTACTTTAATATCTGCTCGCATATTATCGCGGCAAATTAAGCCATCCTTCCCCATTCGTTCAATGTTGATTGTTTTCAAGGAAATATCCATCCTCTCTAACCTGTGAATTACTGGCCAAACCATCATTCCTGTAAATGAAACCTTCGTTCCACCCACTCCAGTTTTCACCAAGGCCTCACCTTGTATCGCTTTTTTGTAGAACTTGGCTAGCATAACGAGAATAATGACAATAACTACAGCTATAGTTACTCCAATAATAATTCCCATACTAGAGGCTAAACTGCCCGTTTCTACTGCTAGGTTGATCATAATTAATTATAGATTAGATTAGATTTCAAAATGTTGTTCTACTAAATAGTAGTTGTCTTTATTGCCGTCATTAATGATCATGACTTTTTCACCAACGCTTGCTTTTCCTTCTTTTACTCGAATATCGAGTGTTAGAAAAGCTCCTCCCAATTTAAATTGCGCTTGCCCCGTTTTATCCGATGTAGCCATCATTCTGACTTCCCCAACTGTTCCAAGAACATCGCGGTCCACATTTTCCTTATCCAAAGCATCAAATATTTTGACAAATGGAGTGGTTAAGATTTTCGCCACGAAAAGTGCTAGAAAAAACATCGGAACCGTTACTAATAACCCAGTAAGGAATCCTTCAAATCCAAGCCAGTGATTGACTAGAACCGTTCCAAACCACCAAGGTAAAACAAGGAACGTCAGGAAAATCATGAATGGAACTCGCCCTAGGTTGAAGAAATAAAGAACTTTGTTGAGCCCAAAAATATTCGCACTATCCACATCTGCATCGACATCAACGTCTACATCCAGGTCTATGTCGAAGTCAAAATCGAAAGTATCGAAGTCAACGGCACCAAAGAGTACAACGAGCCAATAAATGATTATTACCAAAAATAATATAGTGACAAGAATGTTGGATGCTTGGAAGAATATGTGGATCATAGGAGGCTAAAGTTAAGAATTAGTTGACGAACTATCCGACTTAATTCCTAATCTCTCCTTCATTTTTTCCAATTCTTCGTTAGCCGAAATACGACTTTCACCTCCAATAGCGTTTTCTATCTCTTCATCAAGCGAACGGCTCTCACCTGCAATTTCACCATAGGACTCAGCCAAAGCTTCTTCCTGTGCTACTTTTTCTTTCATTCGCTCCAACATAGAAACAGTCCCTCCAGTATCTAATGCTGACATTTGACGGTTTATATTTTTAGTTGCAGTAGCAACTTTCACACGAGCTGTTAATGTTCTAAGCTCATTTTCATAGTGACTGATCTTAGATCGTAAGCCTTTAATATTGCCTTCTAGCTTACTTACTGAACTTTCGAACTTGTTCTTATCCTCCAGCGCATCAGAAGCATGTTTTACATTCTCTTGCTTCTTCAACAAAGCCTCCGAAGCCAACCTGTCTGATTCTCCAGAATCCATATCTCCAGATTGCCCTTTTTTCAATAGAAGCATTGCTTTTCGCTCATACTCTTCCGCTTTATGCGTGTATGATTCATGATCATTTCTCGAACGAATTGTCATTGCTTTAACTTCTGCTAATGCCTTGATACCGTTCCCCAAACTTTCTTTCAACTCTCGAATCCCCTGCTCGGTCATTTTAATTGGATTCTCCAATTTATCTAGCGCAGAATGAGCTTCTGCCTCACCGATTCTAAATAATCTCTTAAATATGTTCATTTCGTTTCTTTTTTATTTTTTTGAAAATGAGATGATTTCATCTGAAAACTCACTCAGAAGAAGACTAAGGGAATTAATCGACCCTTCTAGCTCATTCTTATCTAAATTCTCTAACTGTAGCGTATCCCTGAAAATAACCTTTACTCCATCTTCATTAAGGACAAACGCACCATGGACAATGTCCCGGTTCTTTTTCAATAAAGCTTTATATGTACTCATTGAATCAGCAGGCATATCAAAGATGTGTTGCTCCATGATTAGTATTGGATCAGAACAACCAATTACAAGGTTATTTATCCCTTCCTCTTCCCTGTTCACCACGAACACGCCATTTTCTTCTTCTTCTAAGGAAATAATGTAATTTAGGTCGAGTAGATATTCCCGTACCTGATTAAAATATATATCCGTCATATTTTTAATTAATTTTCATGTATGATTAGGTGCAAAATGAATCGCACGTATAAAAGTAATTCTCCACCGTCGACATTTCAAATATACACATTTATTTATTAAAAACTATTATTTTTAGCATTTTACTAAAAAAATAATTAGCTTTGACTTATGCAAGCGATCAATAAGAACATAAAAAAACTTCGGAGTCTGAAAGGACTAAACCAAGGAGAATTCGCAAAACTCTTTGACTTAAGCCGAGCTAACATTGGATCATATGAAGAAGGAAGAGCGCAACCAAAAATTGACACCGCTACGCGCATTGCTAATTTTTTTAGCATAAGTTTAGATGACTTTGTAAATAAGGAACTCAGTGTTAATGATCTTTCTGGTTTTTATGAATTAAAGGAAAACGAAATACACACCCCCACTTCGCATAAAAATGAAATGGTTTCTGTTTCTTATGTTGATTCAAGTGAAATACGGAAATTCCTTTTGTTAGGAAAAGCTAAGAATCAAATTTCTATTCCAAAGCAGCATAGTGCAGACTTAGCTCTTTGTCATAAAGGTCATCACCTGGAAGGAAAGGATGGGATCTCAGAAGGAGATATCCTTTTGCTCAAACGAATTCAACCTTCCGAAATTCAACATGGATTCATTCATGCCTTCTGGAACAATGAGCAGATGACGGTCGGAATTTGTTTTCTGTACGGAAAAACAATTGAGCTCAAAGGAATTCAGGAAGAATCGTCGCTTGACAGTCTATCCTTAGATGAAGTTGGAAAAGTATGGCGCTTACAATCAGTGATCTCTTCTAAGCAAAGAAATTACGAATACATACTGTTGAATAATCGAATTTCAGAATTAGAAGAGACATTAAAGAGGTTCATCTCAGAACATAAATAATTCTATTTCATCTGTAACGAATCAATAAACGTCTAACAGTTCAGGCTAGGAAACAGTCTAGAGTTTCTAGGCCTTGTTTCCTATTAAAATCAGGGATGATTTCTAACAGTGAATAACATAAAAGAGACAAAACCTCAATTTCACAACCAATATTAGCACTAATCTTTTTTCAATAGATTTGTTGGGGTCGTTTCATTGATTACAATAAAAGCATCGTACGTCGCAACCCCATTCGCTAATGGTCTATATCTAGAAATTTTGTACCCACTTTCACTCTTCCCATAAATAGCTCCTATAAAAGTCATTAATAGCTTGTCGATATTAGGTATTTGTTCGCTCCGAACAAATTGAGAATGTGATTTGTTTTTTATCACTTGATATGCGATTGACTTTCGTTTGCTCGGTTTTAATTGAAAGATCTCCATTTCATGTTCACCATCGACATAAGTAATTGCATTGAAGCTCCCCTTGTTTAAGTCTTGGGCTATACAAAAATATTCATCGTTGAGCTCTTCGAATAAGTAACGACCCGCCGATTTAGTATTGGGTAAATTATATTTATTGATTCGATTTGTTTTAGAAATATGCCAATTGTGAGCGAAATAGAAGCCCTTAGCATTTGGCTTAGCATTTAGGTAAGCAATCATATTAACAGCCATACAACTATCACGAAAGTTACCTCTGTAAGAAGTTGTTAATTCTCGCTCAAACCATTGATCTATGCTTTGGCGCAACAGGCTATCGATTCTTGAGTTTAGAGATTTGGTCATTAATTTGAACTCATTCCATTCACTGAAGCTAGTTATTAATGCTAAAGTGTCCGAAGGATCAATGTCGAACTCAGGTAATTTATCGTTGAGTAAGGAATCGCTATTTCTGGTATAGATTCGGCTCAACTCAATGCCATCATCCTTTAGTAATTGCATGTCACATCCTACAAATTCAATCTTATTGTTGTTTTGCTCGTTTGAATTATATTCTTTCATCCATTCAACCAATTCAGTCATTTCCGTAGTTAACCAAGGCCAAAGTCTAATTTCGGTAACTGCAGGCAGAATACTATCTGGTTCACCATGAATATATCTATTGATTCGCCGACAAGCACCGACATCAGCTTCAAGGAAAAATGTATTGTAATCATGGTTTTCAACCAGATACCTGAAAAGCCTATGTCTCATGATTGTAAATTCACTGGTACCATGAGTACTCTCCCCAACACCAATAATTTTCCGATTCATGAATAATGAATCTAATGCGGAAAGGTCATTTGTTTCTGCATCAGGAGACAAGGATAATAAAGAAGTAGAGCTTACTCCACTCTGACCAAAGCAATAGAGTTGAGCTAAAAAGAAGAGAAAAATAAAATACTTCATAATTATTTTAACGAATAATACGGGTATTGATTTTCGTTACAGCCAAGTCCTCAACAAACTGGCACTTACTGTTTGATCTTTTCTTTTATTTGTTTTGGATCAATTCGCTTGATTCGAATATTCAAATAACCATAAAGAACTGTCATCACTGGACTAATCAAATTGAAGAAGCAATACATGAAGTACTCACCTGTTGCGACGCCTAAAACCGTTGATTGAGCTGCCCCACATGTGTTCCATGGCACTAAAACAGATGTAACAGTACCAGCATCTTCAAGTGTTCGACTTAAATTCTCAGGTGCCAATCCTCTATCACGATACGTATCAGAATACATCCTTCCAGGAACCACGATTGCCAAGTATTGATCGGATGCAGTAATATTGAAGAAAACACACGTTGCCGCCGTAGTAGCGATTAGCGATCCTGCTGATTTTACAATTGAAACAATTGATCTAGTAATTTTCTGAAGCAATCCGCAAGCCTCCATCATCCCACCAAAACACATGGCGCATATTATCAACCAAATTGTATTCATCATCCCAGACATCCCCTTGGACTTAAAGAGTTTATGAATTGATCTGTAAGTAGTATGATCAGAAGCTAAGAGAGTCTTATACTCTTCCGAGTTAAACTCTGAATTTGCAATTAAGGTTTGAACTTTTGGATCACTTGATTTTAACTTAAAAACTTCGGGGTTTTCTGATTTGACATCAGCGTATACTTCGTAATCATCTCCAAGAATTGAAATCTCTCCAAACATTGAGTTTACCGAAGCTGTATAGCCAGCCAACGCATAATTCTCTTTCTCTCCAGAAATCTTTTTTATTAAATCAGGTTGAAATATAAGTGCGAAAATTGCACCAAGAATAACTCCGGCGAATAATGCAGGAATGGCTGGCACTTTCTTTACGATGAGAAAAATAACCAATGCAGGAACAATAAAAAGAATCGGAGATATAAAAAAGTTAGATTCCAATAATGCTAAAATTCCATCAACCCCTTCCTGACTTGGCACAGAAGTAATAGAGAATCCCCAAATAAGAAAAATGATAAGAGTAATAACAATAGAGGGCACTGTAGTCAATCCCATGTAGCGTATGTGCGTAATCAAATCGGTCCCTGCCATCGCAGGCGCAAGATTAGTGGTGTCAGACAAAGGAGACATTTTATCTCCGAAGTAAGCTCCAGAAATAATAGCACCAGCAACGACGCCAACATCTATCCCCAATACAGTTCCTATTCCTAATAAAGCCAACCCCACAGTAGCAATGGTACTCCAAGAACTCCCTGTAGCCATAGCAACAATTGCGCTAATGATACAAGCTGCAAAAAGGAATATTGTTGGATTCAGTATTTTTAATCCGTAAAAAATCATGGTAGGAACCACCCCTGAGATCATCCATGTACCGGCCAAGGCACCAATCAATAAGAGGATAATTATTGCTGGTATAGCTGACTTGATGCTTTTCACAACACCTTTTTCGAGCTTCTCCCAAGAATAATTCAACCTAAAACCAATCACAGTAGCGACAGCTGCAGCAATTAACAAGGCTATTTGATTCGGTCCGTAAGTTGCGTCTTCACCATAAATCCAAACATTCATCCCCAATAAGAGGACGAGTACTGCAATTGGAATAAGTGCGACTAAAAAATGAGCTTCTTTTTCTGACTTAGCAACCATGGATAGAATTTAGTTTTCGATAGCCAAAAGTAAGGAAAATCTTACCCCTTCTTCTTTTTTGGGTTGTAGAAAATCAACAAGAGTACCGGTAAAATTGTTAAATCGGCGATAAGTGCCACAAACAATGTGATACAGAGCATTAGCCCCATGTGGAAAGTTCCTAGAAAACTTGAGAAAACAAGAAGTAAGAATCCAGCACACAAGATCAAAGTGGTCAAGATCATCGCTTTTCCTGTCGTTAAATAACTTCGTTTCAAAGCATACAATTTACTATGCCCCTTCATGAGTTCGTATTTAAACTTCCCAAGGAAGTGTATGGTGTCATCGACAGCGATACCAAACGCGATAGTAAAGATGATTGCTGTCGAAGTTTTCAATTCAACCCCAAAGAAACCCATGATTCCTGCGATAAACAAAAGCGGGAGAACATTGGGCACGATACTGATCAGTAAAATAGGAAGCGATCGATAAATCAAACCAATGATTAATGCAACGATTAAAATTGAAAGAGCCAATCCCATTACCAAGCTTGAAGACAAGTAACTAATGTTCTTGTCAATTAAGTGAGCGGTCCCAGTAAGCTGATAATCTACCAATCCACTCTTTTCTTTTTGATCAATGAACTCTTGGAGGGAAATATTTCGCTTTGTAATTTCTGTATTCCCTAGATCAGGAATCGATCCACTAATTCGCATGATGCTTTCAGATGAATCGACGAATTTCCGGATGAACTTTCCTCCGCCTGCTATTCTTAAAAAACGTCGGTATTTTCGAATCTTCCTTTTAGAAGTTGGTAATTCATAGAATTCTTTTTGCCCTGAATTCGCACTTCGATTGAACACTTTTAAGGTGCTTACCAAAGACATTTTCACTTCTGCTTTGTAGATTTCTTGAATGTATTGCTCAACCGAGTCAACTTGCTGAAGCACTTCTAGATCCCAAACATTTTTAGAAGTATCCTTTACTGTCACTGACATCTCAAAAGGACGAACGCCGCCATAATGTTTGTCCAAGTAATCGAAATCGAGTTTTAGCGGTTCTTTTGGATTCAAATCATCCATAATAAAATTGTTACTCGTCATCTGGAAGGTTCCAACAAGACTAATAGCAACAACAGCCAATCCACCGATCAATACTTTACCACGATTTTTTAGAACGAATAGAAACCAAGTCTGCAGGTACTTTTTCCAGAAGTGATCTTTCTTTTTCTCACGAACGAACGTTGGTCCAGGAAAAAGATAAAACAGTGCAGGTAAGGTCAGAAATGTTAGCAAGAAAGCCACCAAAACACCTATTCCCATCACAATTCCAAAGACTTGAATAGGTTGAACACGAACGAAGTATAACGAGAAGAAACCGATTGCTGTAGTGATTGACGTCAATAAAGTGGCCAATCCAACCTCTTTCACCGCGAGTTTAATTGCCTCAAACACTGAATCTTCTGTTCGCAGCGCATCTAAATATCGAGAAACGAGGTGAATCACATCGGACATTGAAACAATGAACATGATTGATGGAAGAACGATTAGAATGATGTTAATCGGTTCGTCGAAAAGCCCCATCCCTCCTACTACCCAAAGCATAGAAGCAAAAATGACCACTTGCGGAATTAGCACCCCCCAAATTGATTTAAACGCTAGGAATAAGAAACCGATAATTAAAATGGCACTCAACCCAACGAAAAAGAGCATCTCTTTGGACATCTTATCGATATAAAACTTTTGTCCAATTGATCGACCCGCAACTCTATAGTTATCAAATTTGACAGTCTCTAATTGGGCGTAGATATTATCGATCAATAAATCACTCTTTTTCTTCGATAGGAAATCTTCGTGACGAATAAATAGGCAAATGGATTTCCCATCATTCGCCACCAAGGAATTAATTAGTTCTTCCTTTTCAAATATTCGGGTTGAATCCCGTTTTCGATCGTAATTAGAAAAATCAATGTATTTTTTCTTGGTTGAACTTCCTCCCATGTGAAAGAAATGCTCTTCCATGGTGGTAATCGATGTAACAAATTGAACGTACTTCTCTTTGCTCAGCTTTTTTGTGAGAACGTCAACTTGTTTTAAGAAATCCTGTTCAAAAGCACCACCATTGTTCTCTATTGCAATGAGTAGGAAGTCGTTATCAGATTCAAACTTATCACGATAATTGAAGAAAAAATCCGTTTCACTATCATCAATCGGGAAAAACTTCTCGAAATCGTAATCAAATTTCAAGTTGGTGATTTGTACACCAAAGAACATAGTTGCGGCTAAGAAGCAGATTAAACTGATCCAAACATATTTTTTAAAGGTAGATTCACCAACCATTTAGATTCTTTCCTCGTTTAGGGGACAAAGGTAATTGCTTTGTTGGATTTCACTTGTTTGATCCGGGCTTTTGTCTTTCTGATTTGAAATATATAAGTTTGACAAATTTTAATAATATGAAAAGAATATTACTCATCGCTACATTAGCAACTTCGTTTACTGGTTTGGCACAGAGTTTAACTCAAGCAAACGAACCTGCAATTGGTGAAACACAATCTATGTTTTTATGTGATTCATTCGCTACGACATATGATGGAACAACAGGTGCAGGTGTCACTTGGGACTACTCAACATTAGCAAAATATGCAAATGTGATTCGTACAGTAACAATTGAAGATGCAACAACGGCACCGAATGCGGCATCATTCCCAACTTCTACAAAAACAATTAAAGTAGAAAACTCACTTACGACTTATTTCAACTCAACATCAACTGAGCGTGTTTCTCAAGGATTCGTATTTAACGAGCCATCTTTTGGACAATTAGTTGCGGTTTTTGATACAGACGAAGAAAAATTAATTGACTATCCTTTTGCAAACGGAAGTTCATTATCAGATGCGTACAATGGAACATTGTACTTCGAATTCAACGGTATCCCACAAAGTCCAGCAGCAGCAGGTAATTGCTACGCTTGGATTGACGGACAAGGTACATTATTAATGCCTGATGGATCATCTGTTACTGATGTCATCCGTTACAAAATGATTGATACATCTACAACGAACATTATGTTGTTTGGAGATTTAGAGATTGTACGTACACAATATGAGTACTACGACGTTGCGAATTCAAATCTACCAATTTTGACACTTTCTCGTTTGTTGATTCAACAACCAGGAGGAGGACTTCCTTTGGCAGATAATTCAATCGTATTGTCTACTGTAGACCCATTGAACACTGTTGGTTTGTTCACAAACTCTTTGATCGAGTTTGAAACATATCCAAACCCAACAAACGGAAACATTACACTAAAAGGAGAATTTGATTCAAACGCAACAGCTTCGGTTTTTGACCAAAGCGGACGTTTGCTAATCACGCAAAAAGCTATCAATGGCTCGTCGATTGATCTTTCAAACTTTAACACTGGCATGTATCTTTTGAAAGTGACAAGTAATGGTGCTTCAGGAACGAAAACTATCGTGAAGCAATAATTTTTACTTAGACGACTAACTTCTAGCCCTGATCACGCATTGCGAGGTCAGGGTTTTTTAATGCGCAATTAATTGTTAATAGATTCTAATTGCAGTGTGACATTTGGCTTGTTTTCTACTTATATTCGGGTAACGCAATTTATATATGGTAAAATATCTACTCTTTTTTATTCTTCTTTTTTCGATTTCAAATCCCACTCAAGCGCAAGTAAATGAAGATTTAACGCCTGAAGAACGAGCTTACCTTTTTCACATCGTGAAGAAGAGCCCGATTCTCAATCAAAATTTTGGACGCTATTTCGATTACCAAGGTCCAGAAATTAAATTTTCTAATGGAGCATTGAATTATGATTCCATCGAATTATTGATCATCAATCAACCAGAATCCTTAGTCATCCGCAAGGAAGAAATTGCAAAATCGCCTAAAGGATTAATTGCTGAAGCAGCGAATAAGATGGCGCTCTGGGAATTGAACAAAACATTGCTCGCGAAGCGTTCAAATCCGGATGACTTGAAAGAATACCAAAATGAATACGATAAGTTTGAGCGTTTTTTAATAATGAACCTTCCTGCCAACACACTAAAAATGAGTGACGGCAAACAAAAGCCTCATCCGAAATTACAACAAGTGATCAATCCAAGTCTAGCACTCGATGACAAAATCGCGATGCTCGAATCATTGCGATTTCTAGACGAAAATGATCAATTAAACACCTTAAAAGCAATCAATTTTGCCATAGACAAATACATCGATGGACGGGCTGAAGAAATTTATCGTGCTCTGGGTGGCCAAGCAGATACATTTGTGAACGTTCTTGTCGCTGCGGGTGATGGAAGTAGCACAACAGGAATGCTCGAGGAACGCGAGAAAGACGAAAACGGTCATTGGAATAAAGGTTTACCAAAAGCCGTTGGACTCTTCCCCTACTCGGTATACATTGAAAAAACGGAGACGAAAAAGAAAACCACTTCCAAAATTGAACCAATGCGTTTCGTTACGAAGGATTTCAAAACGGTTGGAAAAAATCGACATACGAACATTCATTTCGACGTTTGGGGATACAACACTGAAAAGCAAACAACGGTCGTAGTCGAAAAGAACGGGCTCAGCTATCACTTGTTTGGGTCTGGTGAAACACGGTTTTTGTCTCCTGACTCTACCTTTTCAAGTGGAAAGACCTTCCAAACTATCATCAACGATCTTGAATTCAATAAAATCGCGAAACTGAACGATCAAATCTATGGAAAGAAAGGTTTCGACTACTGGATTGAATACAACATCAAAAAGCGGGATCAAACGGAATTGAAAATTGTAAAAAAGGAAAAAGAATACTCGGATTTAGGATTCTCACCAATTTCCACTTCTAAAAAGCCCTCCCGAAGTGTGAAACGATCAAAGCGAAGAGCAATTAAAGCTGGAACAGGTGAGTTCGACGGAACACCGACTACTAATTCGAATAGAAAAACACGAAAAAAATACCAGAACAGTATCGTCGGATTGTACGCTCAGTATGAAGGCTACAAGAGAAATATCGTTGAACTGGAAATCAGAAAAGAAGCAGCAATTGACCTCATGGCAATCTACCAGCGGAAATTAGATTCTTACAAAGCAGTGATGGGATTCAATTGGGCGAGTTATAAGGAGAAAGACGGATTGTATACATTTGAAGATTCTACAACCTTCGATATCCTAACACAAGAATTTCAATTCAAGCCATCTGAAAAAGTTGAAGATTTTGAAATTCGATTGATTGCAATTCCAGAGTCGTCACTTTCAAAGAATGCAGATGAAGTCATGTTGCACATCAACCTAGTTGACGCAGCACCAAACTACAATGCCCGAATCAACTTAGAATTGAATGATGTTTTTGCCTCAGACAAATGGGAATTACCGAAAAAACTCTTTGCAGATAAAGACAGCGTTGCACTCCTCATCTTCTTTGAAGGATTGTTGGACAAGAAAGTTGACTTTGCAATCATCGGACGAGGACAAGGAATTGGCAATTGGAACGGAACGCAAACTGTCAAGGCATACAAGCCAGAAGAATTAGATCGCTATCCAGGAGAAGCAGCCATTACAAAAATGGATTCGAGTTTCCTTCGATTGCGCAAATCAGAACTGTTGATCAATATGGACAGGAATATTGTGGTAAACGTAAATTCCTATACCGATCCTGTTCGTTCTTCAATTGACATTTCAAATAGTGATATCAGTTCTGCCATGGCGAAATTTGGATTATCTAAAAACGATATTCTTTCGGCTTATCGAACACATTCAATTCTGATGGAATTCAAGAGTGAAATCAATGTTTTGGCTGGAAAATACCTTTCGAGAGAGCAAGCAAGTACCGTTATTGATCGATTTAATAAACAATTGGCGAAGACGCGAGTTTCTGTTGGGAGAACATCGTTTAAGTTGAGTGAATTGGATTGATGTATCGAGTATGTTTACAAATCGGGGAGAAATAGCACAAAATTATTTTTTCTTTGAAAAACACGTAACCAATTTCAGTGGACGTTATTATGTATACATAATATTTAATTAATCTCCACACAATGAAAAAAGCAATCATCTTTCTCTTGCTCGTTTTACCATTTATGGCTCAATCCAACGACATGTTCTTCAGTCGTTTAGAAAAACTCAACAACAAAGACCAAAAGAAATGCTTGGAAGTGGCCAAACGTTACATCAAGATTTTTCCTGAGAATGCATCAGCATATTACTTTTCAAGTATAATCTACAATGATCGAGCAGATAAATCGCGATCGACTAGTGGAAAATACCGCAATTTGAAACGTGCAATCAGTCATGCAATTACCTTTGAACAGAAAGACGATGGAACAATTGCTTCGAATGTGAATTGGAGCGACTACACCGCTGAATTGACGGAACGGGCATATATTATTGCTGACAAACTCGAAGAAGAGAATGAAGAACGATACAGTACTGCCCTACTGGCTAATTTGGATAAACTCGATAAAACGATTGAAATCAGACTAGATGATATAACCTTAGTGGAAACCAAAACTGAATCGGATGTTGTGAAGCTTTCACCAATATCCGCAGAAGTCAATTCAAATACTAAAATGGAGTACTTTGGTTTGCCTAGAGGGAATGAAATGATCACTTCGGCTAGTTTAACTGGAGAGCGTGATGTTCTGAAACTCATTAACGAAGCGCGTGTCAACAAAGGCATGTCTGAGCTAGAATGGGATGAAGATTTGGCGAATGCCGCAAGGTATCATGCATATGATTTGGCAACACAGGATTATTTTGATCATGCGAGTTTTGATCGATCTGGAGAAAAACTGGTGCAAGTCGGTGGTACATTTGATCGAATCAAGAAATTTTATTCGAAGTCATTCGTGAATTCAGAGAATATTGCTGCTGGAAATAAATCTCCTCAGGCGACGTATCAGCAGTGGTTTAACAGCCCTGGACATCACGATAACATGTTCAATGCTGCAAGCAAGAAAGTTGGATTAGGCGTTGTTTATGATGAGGACTCAACATTTGGTTACTATTGGGTATTCTGCACGGCGATGTAAACTTAGGGCGATCTAATTTTTCATACGACCTTCATCGTGTTCATCTTTGATAAGAACAAATTCGACCATACCTTAAGAGTTGTTACTCACTCGTCCTCAAAGAATTCATCCATGAAATTTACTAAGAACACTTTTTCTGTTCCTCGAGTTAGTGCTGTATATAGCCATCTGTAATAATCTGGCCCTAGAATATCGTCATTGATGAATCCTTGATCGATATAAACGTTAGCCCATTGCCCTCCTTGGGATTTGTGGCAAGTCACAGCATACGCATATTTCACTTGAAGTGCATTGAAGTATGGATCTGCCAATATAGCATCGTAGCGCTCTTTCTTACTGCGAAGATGTGCATAGTCTCGCTCCACTTCATAGAATAAAGCCTTCGTGCGCTCACGCGTCAATGCAGGGCCATCTGAGGTCAAGGATTCCGTATGGATAATTAATTCTACTTCCCCCAAATCTATGTAATCGATAAATTCGACGCTCACTCGGGCAAATTCAAAACCATAGATTTCTTCTCGTTTCAGAATCCGTTTTACCCGGACTATTTCACCATTCGCGATAAATCCAATTCGATTATCGTCTCCAAGCCAGAAGTAGTTGTTTTTGACAACCATTAAGGAATCGCCCGAACACAATTCCTCTTCGTACCATAAAATTCTTCCTCGGATTTGTTGATTGTAGAGATTTGCGTTCTTATTTGAACGAGTAATGACAATTGTTTCTTCCTGACCAACATTCGAATAGCTCGATTCCAGCTCATCTTGTAATTCGGCCCCTGTTATTCGAATCAAGTCTGATTTCGGACGAATATTGAACTTAGGGTAATCAATCCAATCTGTATTTCGCAGGCGGGTTGCATTTCGCAAAATTTCAGAATCTTGAGCCTGACGCACGACTTCAGTCAATTTAAATGATGAAATATTCAACTCAAAGTAGTTATGCGTAAGGTATTCTTGGCTCAAAGCAGGAGAAGTATCACTACCAACGGGAGGAAGTTGACCGTCATCCCCCATTAAAATCAACTTACACCCATCACCGGAAAAGACAAATTCAAATAAATCTTCCAACAAGTTTCTGGCGCTCACCGAACCATCTTTCTGCATCGTGTAATCACCAATCATGGATGCTTCATCTACAATGAAGATCGTATTTTTAAATAAATTGGCTTGAAGACTGATGGGTGAACCTGCATCAATTTTAGACTTCCTACGATAAATCATTTTGTGAATCGTCATGGCTTCCTGATTGGATTTATGACTAAACACTTTCGCTGCTCGTCCCGTTGGAGCGACTAATTTCGTTTTTACTTTATAATGATTCAATGCTTTTACGAAAGCTCCAAGTGCAGAAGTTTTCCCTGTTCCAGCATATCCTTTCAAAATAAACAGCTGTTTTCTCTCCTTATTTCGCGCAAATTTTTCGAGCGCAAGGAAGAGCCCTTCTTGACCATCATTTGGTTGAAGGTTGAAATACTCAAGTACGGTCGTGTAAAACGTCGTTTTCGGCTGATTCATACAATTCTAGTGCCTTGTAAAATTCAATTGTTTCAATCGTTGACTGAACGGTTAAAAAAAAGTACTGTATGACCGTCAGTAGAATTGAAAAAATTGTAGATTTGTTATCCTATAAAAGTAAAGAGATAATCATGACAAACAATTTTTCAGTTCTTTTCAAGAAGTACTCCGTTCCTGTGTTGTTATTAATCCTTGGATTAACACTCCTCATTATTGGGGTTACTAAGAATCAAGGTTCAACATTTATGCTTTCAGCCTTACTAATGTTTATTGCAGGAGGCTTAAGTTTGCTATACAGTTCAGGGAAAATGAAAACAATGTTTTTAGTCATCTTTGGAATTCTGGCTGGAGCCGCAGGGGTTGTGGTACTTGCTATTTCATGGAATGAGGTAAGCAGCGAAATAAAAAGTCAAAATAGAATTGAGCTTTCTGATAAAACAGCGAAGCAAAATCTTCGAGACATTATCTATATTCAAAAGGAATACCAAGAACGTAATGGAGTTTACGCTGGTACATGGGATGAGATGACTGAGTTTATCAAAAATGGTAAAGTTGATTACGTATATTCTGAAGGAAGTGTTCCTGGTAGAAAATATACAGCCGAAGAACGTAATTTCCTTTACGGTGATAAACGTGCAATTGACGTTAACATGACTGAAGCGGAAGCATATCGCTTATCTAAATGGGCTGATGGTGCGAATTACACTGATTTTAAAAACTTCAGACGTGATACAACACAAGTAAGCCTTTTGTCTTCGAAGTTTAAAAGTAGATCATACCTAGAGGCTCGTAAGTTGAGTGGACTTGGGAAATTTTATCCAGATTCATTGCGATTTATTCCTTTCACAAAAGGAAAGCGCGAGTGGGATTTGCAAACAAGAGATTCTTTGGACGTTGGTGATGATCAGACTGCTCCTGCTATCAAAGTGAGCGGTGTACTTGCATTTACGAAAGAGAAGATGTTTTTTGGGTCGTTAACTAAACCAAACGAACTAAGCGGTTCTTGGGAAAACAAGTAGGATGAAAAAACACCTTGCGATTAATATCTCGCGATATGGTGCGTCGTTCGTTTCTTTGAATGATTCTCACATTCAACAAGAACAATTTGTTGTTTTTCATGGATTCAATTCGCAATCCGTCAAAGATTCTTTGAATCAGGCGTTTTCCGACTATGAATTTCTATCGGGTGATTTTGATGAAATAATCCTTTCTTGGAACACAAATAAATCAACACTTGTCCCGAATTCCATTTTCGCGGAATCAGATGCTGTATCAATTTTTCGATTGTGCTTCGGTGATTCTGTCGATAAACATGAAATTGATTACAACCGTATTTCAGAAGCGGGTGTTGTGAATGTTTTTGAAATTCCCAATTGGATCAAATCATATTTCGTGATTAAGTTTCCTCGCATTGTTCTTCAACACTTAGGAACCCATGCTTTGAGAGGCTCTTTAGATAGTAATGCATTCAAATTGAAAGCGACGCTTATCATCAGTGAAGGATACTTTTACTTATCGATGATCAAGCACAACCAACTGCAGTTCTATTCCTTCTTTGATACACAATCAACTGAAGATATTATTTATCACTTAGTATTTGCACTTCAACAGAAAGAACTGACGAATGAAAAGGGTTCAATTGAACTCGTTCCAGGATCAGGACAATCTGAGGAATTCCTAACTGAAATAAAGTCAGGATTAGAGAAAATTAAAGATCTCTCTGGATTTAACGTTAACTTAGTGCCAGATTTCATCCCAAAAGCCCAACAACTGTGCGTATAATTCGAGGAAAGTACAAAACCCGTAAATACGGCATTCCGAAAAAATTCCCATCCCGTCCAACAACAGATTTTGCTAAAGAAGGCTTGTTTAATGTCCTCATGCATAAAATGGAATTGGAAGATTTAAAAATTCTTGATCTATGTGCTGGAACAGGGAGCATTTCCATCGAGTTTTTATCCCGTGAAGCAGGATCTGTGATCGCAGTTGATCAAAATTACAACTGTGTACGGCATATCAAAGCAATGGCTGAACGATTTGAATGCACAGATGATTTAGTTGTTTACAAACAAGAACAACTACGTTTTTTAGAGAAAACAACACAGAAGTTTGATTTAATCTTCTCAGATCCACCTTACGAATACAGCCATCATGGACGTATAGCTGAATTGGTCTTCGAACGAGAGCTACTAGAAGAAGGTGGACTTTTGATTATCGAGCACGGAAAGCAAACAGATTGTAGCGGTATACCCTATTATGATTGTTCTCGTATATATGGAAACGTACATTTTAGTTTTTTCCAAATAAAACAAGAAGATGAGTAAAATCGGTGTTTTTCCAGGTTCATTCGATCCATTAACAAAAGGACACGAAGCAATTATTCGCAAGAGTTTAAGCGTATTTGATAAGATTGTTGTTGCTGTAGGCGTGAATAGCTCCAAGGCATACATGTTTTCACTTGAAAAACGCATGTCACATATTAATGAGCTCTTCAAGAATGACGATCAGGTGGAAGTTCAATCCTTTCAGAAACTAACGGTTGACTTTTGTAAAGACATCGGTGCAAACCATATCGTTCGTGGTCTTCGGGATTCAAAAGACTTCCAATATGAAAAGCCGATTGCACACATGAATTTTGATCTTGCAGGAATTGATACTGTCTTCTTTCTGACCGAACTAAAATACAATGCCATCAGCTCATCAATTATTCGTGAAATCTATAAAAACAATGGATCTATCGAACAGTTTGTAACGAAGCCGCATCTTCTCGTTTAACTATTGGTACAATAAATGTAATTGAACAACAAGCTGATCCTTAGCTAAGGGTTCAATACTTTAAAATCGCTTGTTATGAATAAACTCATCATTTTCTTTTTGTTGATTTCTGGAGCTACTGTTGCGCAAACAGTTACTATCTCAGGGATTGCACCTGCGTATGTTGGTAAGGATATTGAAATCTATGAGATTGAAGATTATCTCAGCAATACAGAACGATTAATTACAAGTACCACGGTTCAAGCAGACAGCTCATTTTCCCTTAAGTTCTTCTCTCCTAACATTCAAAAAATCATTATCAAGGGTGTGAACAACAAAGGCCACATGTATGTTCAAGCCAAAGCGAAATACAACATTTTCATTCCAGAAAAGAACAAATTCGACCCTTACCGTCCAACTGGAAACAATATAGAAATTGGATTTTTATCGCTCGACAGCACAGATATCAACTATAAGATTTTAGGGTTTCAAAGATGGATGGATCGATTCATTGGATTAAATTTTCACCTTCGTACATATGACAATGTGCTTTTCAACGAACGCTTGGAAGGATTCAAAACGAATGTAGAAAAAGCCTATGCTCCAGATACCTGTCAGTTTTTGAAAACATATGTTCGCTTCTCAATTGCAAGTTTGGACAATATCGAACAAGGTGCATCTAGAAATCGCTACGAAAAGCATGATTTTTATATCAAGCAATCAAAGGTCTCTTATCAGAACGATGCATACATGGATTACATTTCAGGTTTCTACCAAGAAATGATTCCACGTTTGTCGAATGAAACGAATCAAGCAGTTTACATGGGTGTTTTAAGAAGTAGCCCAATGGTAATCATGCAGGCTCTAGGAAAAGAATATACATTGATCAACCTTCGAATTCGCGAAATAGTTATGATTAAGTCTCTTGCCGATGAGTACTATTTATTTGACTTTCCGCAAACAAACATTTTAACGATTCTCGATAGCGTAGCAAACAATAGCCTATTCAAAGCGAACGCGGTTATTGCGAAAAATATGCGAAATCGATTGACTCAATTGGTACCGGGAGGAAAAGCTCCAGATTTCGTTTTAGCCCAACAAGGAATTGAAACTAAAACATTGTTTGGATTCAAGGACAAATACCTCTATTTGCATTTTATCGACCCTAACAATCAGCAGAGCATAAAAGAGCTTGAATTATTAGAACGAGTGTATAATTCGTACAGTGAATACGTTCAATTCGTGACTATTTATCGTGTGAATGACGAACTAGAAATAGCTCCACTTGACCGTTTGAATCAACTCCCTTGGGATGTTTATGGTATTGCTCCTGGTAATTCACTTTGGAAAAATTACCAAATCGAGGCATTTCCGCACTTTGTATTAATTGATGCGACTGGAAATATTGTTGCAAGCCCGGCCCTTGCTCCTACTCCAAATGGACAATACGAAACGATTGATAAAACCTTTTTTTCAATCAAGAAATTGGTCGATTACGAAAATAGAAAACCCGTAAATCCTTATGACGGGATAAATGGGGGTCAATAACGGCCAGCGGATCGATAGGAAAACCCAAAGATTCCTCCTAGAACTCCTCCACAAATGTGGGCGAATTGTGAAACTTGATCATCACCGAAGCTGCGCACCAATTCTTGTCCAATAAATAAGAACACAATAAGAATAAATGTGAGTGGAATCTCTTTTGATTTCAAGTCCACAAGTGAACTCAAGACAATCATCATAAATACAATCCCGCTTGCTCCAATCAATCGGTGATCCCAAAAAACGATGTGAACTAATGCAGTGACTACTGCCGCCATGACAAACATAATCGCCAATCGCTTTGTCCCCCAGCGCTTCTCAATGAATGGCCCAATCAGTAAAAGGATCGAAATATTTCCAATTAAATGAGCAATACTGGCATGCCCCAAGGTATAGCCAACCAAGCTTATGTACCATTCCCAATTTGAGAATTGAAAGTCTCCATGGAGGGTCAACATCCTCGGTATCGTTCCGTCAGCTTGAAATAAAAAATAAAGCGCTATCGCTGCGATAGAGAAGATTATTGAAAATGGGGCATTAACGGTAACTCTCATGTATATGAATTGATGCGACAAGATACATACTCTTTGAGATTTTCGTAAATTTGACCTCCAATTTCTATTAATATGCGCTTCAATTTATCCGAAATTAACGAACTCATCCGCGAACGGCGAACGATCTATCCTGAGCAATTCAGTTCAAGAAAAGTTCATCGAGAGCAAATTGAGGTCATTCTGAACAATGCACAATGGGCACCAACTCATGGAAATACACAACCTTGGCGTTTCAAAGTCTTCATGGGTGAAGATCATCGTCAAGAATTAAGTCAATTTCTAGGGAAAACATACCAAGAAATAATTCCTGAGGATGCTCAAAGCGATATCAAGTTGGCAAAACTGATGCGTCGACCACTCATCACTTCAGCTGTGATAGCCGTTTGCATGAAACGCCAACCAGAAGAGAAAATCCCTGAAATGGAAGAGATTGAGGCTGTAGCTTGCGCGATGCAAAACATGCATTTGACGTGTACTGCTTATGGATTAGGAGCATTTTGGTCAACACCGAAAGTCATTTACACGCAGCAAATGAATACTTATTTGGGCTTGGGCGAAAAAGATAAATGCCTTGGATTGTTTTATATCGGATATCCCGAAATTGAATGGCCCAAAGCGCATCGTCGACCAATTGACTACACCACAGAATGGAAACTATAAACCTGAATTCCATTAAAAATCAACTGATTCATTTCGTACCTTTGCAAAAATTGAATTGAACTTATGGATAATCCAATAGATCACCCCATCGACTTAGGACTAGTGAACTACGCACGACATCCAGCGAATACGGAGTATGTCGTTTACCGTTTTGCGGATGAACATCGTGCAAACTCCTTTGAAGAGGAGCTCATAGAAAAGGACATTCGATTTGAGAAAGACACGCACGAAAAAAAACAAGTCACTTACTATTTGTTTGGAGTGCACAAAAACGATTATAAAATCACAGAAAAAATCAACTTTGCTGTTGAGGGGAAACACAGAAAACCGTTTATTCCATTTGCAGGATTTCGCTGGTTCTTAATTATTTTCTCCACTGTACTAATGGTTTTGGCGATAATTGGATATTGCAAAGCTCAGGATAAACTCACTTCCTTCGATGAAACATCCGCTTCAATCAATCACACAGATTAATTGGAAAATAAACAGAAAATTATCCCGTTCTTAACATCGAGCATGAAAATCAGTTTTTACATCATCATCATTCTATTATTCTCGCTAACAAGCTTTGCGCAAGAAAGGACGGATAAACTTCCAACTTATTTTGGTCTTCAGTTACGGCCAATATTTCCAACACAATTTATTGGAAATCCAACAACATCAATGAGCGGTGACGGTTTCGAAACGAGTATTACGCAGCGACTTGGATTTGGATTTGGAGGAACCGTTCGTGCGAGTGTTACTAAGTTAATTGCCATTGAAACCGGAATCAATTTTACGCAGCGCTATTTTAATCTATCTGTTGCACTTCCAGATTCAAATGTTTACGGTGAACAATCAATGACCTTCATTGAATATGATATCCCGATCAATGCATTGATCTACATTCAATTAAGCGATAACATTTTCATGAATGCTTCACTGGGGGTTGCCATTAGTTACAAACCTACTGATACCCGTGTTCAAATTCGGCCTCAAGGCAAGCACTATTTTGCGCTCTATGGGATACGCGATAATAGCGTAGGATTAGATCTAAATGCCAATTTTGGCTTCGAATATAGAACACGAAAAAATGGTTTCTTCTACATCGGAGGATCAGCACGTGTTCCATTCGCTCCACTCTTCAAGTATGCTGCCTTTTACAATTATGACGCCAACTCAATACTTCTCACAGGTGATGTCGACGGCTCATTCCTCACATTGGATTTCAAGTACTTCTTCCCACTGATTAAGAATAAGGGACAGCAATTCCTCAATGGCCCCATTGAATAGTTCAGTTTCGGTATCTTGGATGATTGCTTATCGCACAGAAAAGCTCACTTCATTCAATAAGTAACCACCTTCAATCAATACTGCCGAAGAAAGGGAAAATGACACAGAAATTATCCCGTTCTTAGTATTGAGTATGAAAATCACTATTAACATCATTATTTTATTCTTGGCGCTTACGACCTTCGCACAAGAAAAGACGGATAAGCTTCCGACCTATTTTGGACTTCAAGTAAGATCCGTTTTCCCAACTAATTTTATTGGTAGTAAGACGACTTCGATGAATGAAAGTGGATTCGAAACGAGCATCACGCAGCGGCTTGGGTTCGGATTTGGAGGAGTTGTTCGTGCGAGTGTCACCAAATTAATCGCGATTGAAACTGGGATCAACTTTACACAACGCCATTTTGATATTTCGGTGGCTATCCCCGATTCAAATGTATATGCTAAAGATTCAATGACTTTTGTAGAATATGACGTGCCGATCAACGCACTTATATACATCCAGTTGAGTGAGAAAATTTTCATGAATACATCGCTCGGTGTAACAGTCACTTACAAACCGACAAGCACCTGGGTTAAAATTAAACCCAAAGGAAAGCATTATTTTGACCTATTCGGAGCTCGAGGTGATCGTTTTGGGCTTGGATTTAACGCTAACATTGGCTTTGAATACCGAACAGAAAAGAGTGGATTTTTCTACTTTGGCGGATCTGCTCGAGTGCCGCTCACTTCCCTCTTCAAATATGCCGCTCATTACTCATATGATGCCAATGAGAGCATTCTAGTAGGTGATGTCGATGGATCGTTCCTTACGTTGGATTTTAAATATTTCTTCCCGCTCGTCAAAAATAAAGCCCCTAAATTCATGAAAGGTCCGATTGAATAAATCAATTTCGGAATCTTGGAATAGTTTTTGGTCGGATTAGGTTAAATTTGATCCATGAAACCTATTTACTTTCTTGCCTTTATCGCCTCAACATTGCTTCTATCCTTATCTTCCTGTACCGCCAGTGGGTCGATTTCAAACGTAGAAGGGAAAATTATTGGTACTTGGGAATTCGATAAAGTAGAATTTAAACCAGATGGAAAATCCTCTTATTCGGATTACTCTGATGGTTTTCAAGGATCCAGTATGACTTTTAAGGAAGGTGGAATTTTAGAAGCTTACGACAAGGATTTGGACACGACTGCCTCTGGATTTTGGTACATCGATTATTACGAAGAATACGACAATGATGACGATACCAAAAAGACCATTTATTATATGGTTGGGACACTAGACATTCCTGAGTTAGATATTTACACAGATCTGTTGTGGGATGAATTGAGTGTCTCTAATAGCAAATTAAACGCCATCGAAAAAGATAAGAAAGGTGGTCGTTATCGATACAAATTGAAGCGTTAACTGGATTTTACACTTTGTGTTGGATTGATTAAAGAAAATCTTTGGTTCAGCATATGTACACGTGTCGTGTTTTTTTTAAAAAAACCGCTAAGGACGCAAAGAAAAGAAGGCGAGGTAATAATAACCTTAAGCGCGTTAGGGATTGAAGTGGAAACCCCACAAGGAGTTTACGACTGAGGAGTTGGAACGAAAAGCCCGCTCGAACGCCCATAAAAACTTTCTGATCGTATTGAACTACAAATTCTCGTTCACCAAAGCGACCCACAAGGTTATCAATCCATCATCCATTCGAGGCCAAATTGGGCGAATGACACCGTTGACAGCCGCAATGTTGAGGTAATCTCCGAAAAAGATATTATCTACTGGTGTAAATGGTGTTCTTGACAATTTTGTATCAACGAATGTCTTTCCTCCATCTTTAGACACAGACATGTAGACATCCGTCTGTGTATCTGAATGATTTCTGCGGTCGTAGTAGACGAAATAGATGTATCCAGTACTTTGATCGACATCCATCCATGTATAGAATTGATGGTTTTGAGAGTCGTCCTGATTGACTTTGATTGCCTCACTCCAAGTTGTTCCTCCGTCAGCCGACTTCATGATGAAAACGTCTGTATTGTCCTCGCCATTTCGTTGATCACACCAATTCAGGTATAAGGTTCCACGGTTTGGTCCGTTACTAAGGTCGCACTTTAAAATAGGCAATCCATTTGCACGACTCATCCCTGGGATTTCGAGTGTCCATCCACCCCACTGTTTCTCTAATTGAATTTCTTCAGAAAGCCATGTTGTTCCTCCATCAAGGGATTTTTGCATCACCAACCCCAGAGGACCAGTCCACGTAACGTAGAGCTCACCATTTGGCCCAACTGCCGGCACTGCACCTTCAACGGTTTCATCGTCATCAAGACAATCTCCACCAAACTTTGAGATTCGCAATGGATCAGACCATGTTTTCCCTTGATCTGAAGATTTTGAAAATACGATGATCGATGAGTCAGCAGGATTTGCTGAATTATATGCATCGAATTGTGTCCATGTCATGTAAAGATCGTTCGTCTTTGAATTCACAACGATCCAATGCTTGTCTTGCACTTTTGTTCCATTCGGTTTAGGGAAAGTTCCTTTGCTGAATGTACCACACACTTTATCTGCAGATTGGCAAATAATTCGATCTAGGTGCGATGTTTCTTCATAGCTCGACAAATGAAAATAATATGGCCGACCGATCGTGTCAAAAATCAGGACAGGATCTCCATACACTCCATAAGGACTTTTCAAAGATTTACTTTTCCACTTTTTCCCTCCGTTTTTCGAATAGTAATAATCGTTCAGGAGGGATCCCGCGATCATTATCTTCGGGTTTTTCGGATGAATTGCTATCGACGGCTCGCATTGAGCATATCGATATTCAGAACTCTTCGGAAGCGGAATTTGAACCACTTTGTAATCTTGCCCGAAGGAAAATGATCCCTGAACAAGTAACAAAACAAGCGCTAGTCTTTTCATTTGGCTAATGTTCGTAGCCAGAAATCATTCAATTTCTGTGTTTTCTTTTCATTTGAAAGTTCGTAGCTGAATTTTGGTTGTTCGTAAGGTGAAACTCCAATTGTTACGGAATACAATTCCTGATCACGTGCCACCAACAGATCCAACTCACTTCCAACATTCACAGATGCGAAGAATTTTTCCAAGGATTTCTTATTTACGCGTAATCCATTGCAACCAATGATTTCATCGTTCACACTTAATCCACCATCTTCAGCAGAAGAACCACGACGAATTCTACTCACCGTTACTTTTCCACCAGATTCTCTCAACGAAATACCAACACTTGGAACGGGTTGTCCAATGTATTCAACTGTTAATCCAATAGCAGCAAAAATTGTTTTGTAATCTGGCATCTCTGTTCCATTGATGTACTTCGCATAGAACTCTGTCAAATCTTCTTTTAAGAAATCTTCCAATTCTTGTTTGAATTCATCTTCTGAGAATCCACGGTCTTTTTCAACGAAATATGTTTTGTAAATGTGCTGCATGAAATCGTCCAAGGACTTCTTCCCTTTGTACTTCGTGATGATTTTCGAATCTAAAATTGCTGCAATTACGGCTCCTTTCGAATAATAAGAAATCGTTGTGTTTCTACTATTTTCATTTGGGCGATACGCTTTAATCCATGCATCGAAACTCGCGTGAGCAACAGGCTGAACTCTAGCTCCTGGAGATCCTTCAACGTAGTTGAGTGAACTAAACAGTTTTTTGAGGTACTCATCTTTCGTGTAGTATCCAGCTCTCAATAGCAATAATTCATCGTAATACGAAGTGAAACCTTCCATCACCCATAATAAAGATGTGTAATTTTCATTGTCGTAATCAAACGGTCCTAATTCTACTGGTCGAATGCGTTTCACATTCCACAAGTGGAAATATTCGTGCGCTACAAGCGATAAGAAGTTACGGTATTCGTTTCCACTGAATGTAAATCGATTGACACTTAATGTTGTTGAGTTCACATGTTCCAATCCACCTTGTCCATTTGTTACGTTGTGAATGATAAATGTATAATCCTTGTTTGGGTTTTGACCAAAAACGTCTGTTGCTGCTTCAACAATTCGCGCCATGTCCTTTTGAAGGTCTTTTACCGAGAAGTTCCCCGATCCATAAATTCCTACATGGTGCTTTACTCCTGCTGCGTCAAAATCAAACTCAATTTGATTTCCGATTTCCAATGGGCAATCTACTAATTGATCATAATCAGCATAGATAAATGATTGTGACCCATCTCGAGCTACGCTTTCGCCTGCTCTTGGTAGTGCCGTCGTGATTTTTGAAAAAGTCTTGTATGGAAATACTTCTAAATTTCCTGACTTACTTTTCAATCCGTCCACATACATAAACACGCTTGGTCCACTCACAAATCCGTGAGTCAAGTCGAGAAAACTAGTTCTAACTGTTAGCTCAAATGCATAAACTTCATATTTAACTGTGAAATCGGCACCTTTTGCCTTGGTAATCTTCCAAGCATTTTTTGAAATCTTCTTTACTTCAAGAGATTTTCCTTTCTCATCAACTGCTTTGACGAGATCTAAATTTTTTGAAAACTCACGAACGAGGTATGATCCAGGAGACCAAACGGGCATTTTCACGATTACTTCCTCTTGATCTACATCATTCACAGTCATTTCGACTTGAAAATAATGGTTCTGAGGTCGCTCCATTTTTAGTTTATAATTTACTTCTTGACCAAAACCAAGAAAAGTAATTGATGCAACTAGGATACTCGTCCAATATTTCAACATAAATTTGTAATTTTCCTTCAAAGATAAAATTTGCTTCATGGAAGCAGTTACCAAACAGCAAAAAAGATGCCCAAATTCCTTTCCTTTTTATTCTTAGGCCTAATTCTAACAACGAGTTGCACTGAGAAAACTGATTCTTCTGATACATTATCGGATTCTACAGACCCAATTGAATTGCAAAACCGAATCGATCAATTGGAATTAGACAATTCACTCAAAGATTCTGTGATCAATGAATCCTTGCTCTTTTTCAATGAGATTCAAACAAACTTGGAAGCAATTGGAATTCGAAGAAAGGAAATTCAAAACCTCACTTCAAATCCAGAGTTTTCACCAAGTGATAAAACATGGGTTTTGGAACAAATTCGCCAGATCAACTTCATGCGCGAGGACAATGCCGCGAAAATGAAGCAGCTGAGCGCAGAGATGAAGAAAAACCAATTCCAGATCAAGGAGTTGGAAACGATGATTGCGTCTTTGATGAAAGACATTGAATGGAAAGATGAACAAATTAATCTCCTACAAGACGAATTGGAGCAGTTGGACAGTGAATACTCCAAATTATTTGATGCGTATCAAGAGAAAGCGATTCAGGTTGATCAATTGAAATCAAAAATCAACACTGTTTACTACGCATATGGATCATCGAAAGAATTATCAGCAAACGGCGTAATCACAACCAAAAACGGATTTATTGGAATCGGACGAAAAATCAAACTTAAAGAAGAAATCAATGATGACTATTTCACTAAGATCAATGCTCTGGAGAAAAAAGTAATCAACCTTGATGGCGAGCATCCTCACTTCGTTACTGTACATCCAAGTGGCTCGTATACTTTGAGTAGTACAAACGGTCGCACGAAACTGACAATTACTGATGCTTCTGAATTCTGGAAAATTTCTAAATACTTAGTGATCGTAGTTGATTAATATGGAGAACACCTACAGCGATAAATCGTCCGAGGGAACTGAAAAAACCACCAAGTTTCAGAGTCCAAAGCCAACATTGGTTCGAATGCGGAATGTTGTTTTCGGGAAGAAAAAACCGGACATCTACACACGTGTTACGTTCTATATCAACATGGTTTTATGGCTCAGCTTTATGTTGTGGAACATAATTGGGTATTTCGCGATCTCTTCTAGGAACATGATTTCTGAAATGAAAGGCATTAAAGTTGAAGAGATTATTGGGGCACGTGGAGTAGAATTGGGTTTTGAGCCTGGAGACTTCATTACACGTCTAACGGTAGTTCACGGCGTAGGAATTCTCTGTTGGGGAGTGATTTTCTTCGGATTGGTTCTTCTTTATCGGAAGCGAAAGCAATTTGTTTATTTCATCATAGGTGGTGTGATCTTCTATATTGGACTAAACGTCTTCTATCTGAGTTTTCAATTTTTCAGAGAAGATATAACTGGATTCGACAAAGTTTGCTTGCTGATTATTACATTAAGCACAGTAATTCATGCGGTTCTAATGAACAACGAACGTCGTGGTGGAAGTATTAGCTTTTTTGGAGATGGGGATGAAGAAGATTCGTAAGGTCTTCAATAACACTCACACTTTGATCATCTCTGTCTAATATCACATCCGCTGATTTGTAATATTCATCTCGGGCGCTAAGTCTTTCTTCAATAAATGAAACTAATTCCTCCTGTTCCATTCCATCAATTAATGGTCTTCTTGTTTTCGCGTTGCATAAGCGATTTGCAAGCTCTTTAGGTGACCTATCTAGGTAAAATGTAGTTCCTAGTTCATTGAGCAACTCCATGTTCTTTCCAAAGCACGGCATTCCTCCTCCTGTTGCAAGCACAAATTCCTCTTTATCCTTAAGTGATGTGATATATTCTGTTTCGAGCGTTCGAAAGAAGGACTCACCGTTCTCTGTAAAGATGTCTCCAATCGTTTTTTGGTGCCTTTTTTCGATTTCGCGATCAGAATCTATGAAAGGAAGATCCATCTTCTTGGCAATTTTCTTGCCAAGCGTTGTTTTTCCTGATCCCATAAACCCGATTAAAATGATCCGTTTCATACTCCTAAAGATACTGATTTCTAATGTCTTTGAAAACTCTACGTTATCCAGATAAAATAGTTGCTAAAAAAAACTTCAAATTATTTTAAAAAAAGTGATCTGAGCCCATTGCCAGAATAAATTTAGTACATATATTTGCACTCGCTAACGCGGAAAATGATCCCTTAGCTCAGCTGGTAGAGCAACGCCCTTTTAAGGCGTGGGCCCTGGGTTCGAGCCCCAGAGGGGTCACAGAAAGTCTTTCAGAAATGGAAGACTTTTTTGTTRTGCGGTRTTTTTTCTAAACATTATTTGCTTTCATTACGGCTTGCCTACACCACACTCGAAAAAATTACGTTATTATACGTAAKGAACCACTATAYTTCTGTWCTGATGCTTGGCAAAATAAAACTCATTCTAACAATATATTTTCTTGTAGGCTTTTTCTCATTTGGACAAAACGGCCTATATTCAATAATGGTTAAATGGATTCCTAATCAAAGACACCTCGTAAAAATAAACCCTACTGGACCAATCACACAAATATCACCATCTTCAATTTTTGATTGGTATGATAGCCCAGCCGGAACTACCATAGATCCAAATAACAATATTTACTACGTTCAGGTTAGGGATACTCCCCAATCGAATTCATCATGGTTATACGGGATTGACCTTAGCACAGGTAATGTGGTTTCTAGCGTTCTGCTTGCAAACGCACAGGAATTTCATCAGATGAAATTTAATTGCAAGGACAGCACATTGTACGCAATAATGGTTAAATGGTCTCCTAATGAAAGATATCTGGTGAAAATAAATCCTTCTAACGGGCAAATCACACAAATATCGCCATCTTCAATTTTTGATTGGTATGATACCCCAGCGGGAACCACCATAGATCCAAACAACAATATTTACTACGTTCAGGTTAAGGATACTCCCCAATCGAATTCTTCGTGGTTATACGGGATTGATCTTAGCACAGG
>NVXP01000163.1 GCA_002733985.1 Fluviicola sp.
GTCATTCCATCAAGTAAAATTTTATTTTGAATTGGTGTTCCCCCACGAACGTAGAGTTGTCCACCTTGATCTCCTGTTGTTGTTACCCCAGGAGTAACACTGAATGCACCGACGATATCATTCTCTGCACCCATCGATGGAATTCTTTCAAGTCCTTTTTTATCTAATTTGATTTCAGAAATAAGAATTTCACTTCGCTTACGAGCATCAGCTGCACTTACGACGATATCTTCGAAATCGATCATCTCACTTCTTTTACGAAGATTAAAGGTTACGCTTTTGATCCCTCTAGCGGTAGTCACCTCAATGCTTCTCATTTCAGTCTCGTATTCAGGAGACTGAACCTTTACGAGATAAGATCCTTTTTTCAATTTTGAGAAAGAATAAAGACCATCAATGTTTGTGTCAGCACCTTCAAGAAGTGTACTGTCAGTAGAAAGAAGTCTCACTTTTTCAAATGGCATCGGTTCTCCTTGATCATCATAGATGAATCCACGAATGGTAAAATCTTGAGAAAGAGCAATGGAAGAAAATGCTACGGAGAGAAGTAGAGTAATTAACAGTTTCATAAGCCTAAATAAGCATAGTTTTAAGTGGAGCGAAGATACAATAAAGTGAGTGATTAATTCGTTGTTTTGGCATAAACCAATTAAACGGTAGTAAAAATTGAGTTAACGGTTTAGTTCCGTTGAATCATTTTAGCTTTTTCCCAATAAATATCCATTGTGTCAAGATCCGTTTCACCAGCAATATGCCCTTCTTTTTTTAGCAGTTCTTCCATCAATGTAAACCGTTGAATGAACTTTTGATTTGTGCGCGAAAGAGCATCTTCTGGATTAACATTGATAAATCGGGCGTAATTAATGAGTGAGAACAATACATCACCAAATTCGTCTTCTATCCTCTCTTTGGAAAGGTTTTCAGCTTCAACCTCTTCGTTCAATTCTTTTAATTCTTCTTCCACCTTTTCCCAAACATCTGAGCGTTTTTCCCATTCAAAGCCAATTCCTTTTGCCTTTTCTTGAATTCGATATGCCTTAACTAATGCAGGTAGAGATTTTGGAACGCCTTGTAGCACTGATTTCTTGCCTTCTTTGAGTTTTAGTTTTTCCCAATTTTTTTTCACTTCCTCTTCAGATGAGACTTCAACATCGCCATAAATATGAGGATGACGGTGAACTAGCTTATCGCAAATCCCGTTTAATACCTCTGTAACGTCAAATGCATTTTGCTCAGATCCGATCTTGCAATAGAAAACCATGTGAAGGAACAAATCGCCAATTTCACCTTTCAACTCGTTCAAGTCGTTGTTTGTGATCGCATCAGCGAGCTCGTAGGTTTCTTCAATCGTCAGGTGACGCAATGATTCCAATGTTTGTTTTTGATCCCACGGACATTTTTCCCGTAGTTCATCCATTATATTTAGTAAGCGTTCAAAGGCAACGAGGCGCTGATCCATGTTTTTGTTTTCGATAATTAGCCTCAAAATTACAATTAATCTGACATCTACTTTGGAATTTGTAAATTTGTCTCCATGCGTAATTTCCTTACTCTATTTATTGTCGTTTGTAGCTTTATTTCTGAAGCGCAAACTACTGGTCATAATGAAGTTTGGCTAGAGGGAAAGTTCAAAGCTGGTTTTTTAGCCGCTCACCGAGGAATGATAGGACATTTACCTACTGAGCACGCGTTTGCAGGCGAGCTTAGTTATTTACTTCAGAGCAAAGGACAAAAGGCGTGGCACAATCAATTTAAGAAACCAACGTATGGTTTTACAGCTTTCTTTGGCTCTGTCGGAAATAGAGAACTACTAGGTCATTATTTTGGGTCATACGCGTTTATGAGTTTTCCACTGATCAAACAGAAGGCCTATTCATTTTCGTTTAAAATTGGAGGTGGAATGGGATATGGTACAAAAGTGTACGATCCAGAGGATAATATTCTCAGCGCTGCCGTTTCTACTCATATAAATGCAATGATCGTAGCTGGTGTTGAAAGTCGATTTACTTTCGGAAACAACTCGGCTATTCTTGGATTGGACATGACGCATTTTTCAAATGGTGCGTTTAAAGTCCCAAACCTTGGATTGAATTTGCCCTATGTAAGTATTGGATATGGTCGACGTATTCAGAAAAGCAATTATTGTGATACCTGTCCGATTGCTGGTCTTGGAAGGCAAACTTTATTCTTTGGTGCGATGGGAATTGGATCGGTTTCATCGAATTTCCCGACAGGAGGGAAGAAGTATCCAGTTTATGCCTTGAGTTTATTCGGTCGAAAGATAATTGGTGATAAAGGCGGAGTTGAAATTTCATTTGACATTATGTCGAAACAATCGAATATTGAATTTAATTCAGATGTTCCAAAAACACAGCTGGACCTTATTCAGTTAGGTGCTTTTGCAGGATTTATTTTGCCACTGGACCATCTGCATTTCGTTTTAGGGATGGGAGTTTATGTACGCGATAAGTTTTCGCCAATTGATCTTTTTTATCACCGAGCTGGAGTGCGCTACGTTTTCAGTAATGGAATTAATCTAGGTGTAGTTCTTAAATCACACTGGGCACGAGCGGATTATTTCGAATATGGAATAGGATATACATTTGGAAGATGATGAGAATACTACTTTTTACGCTGTTGGGGCTCGTTCTTATCGCCTGCAAAAAGTCAGAAGATCGTCGCTGCGTAAAAACGGCTGGTGAAGATGCTGAATTAGTCCACCTGGTCGATTCATTCGATAAATTGGATCTTGGTCCAAACTTTAAGGTTGTACTTGTTCAAGATACTGTTGAAAAAGTGATTGTAAGAGGAGGAAAGAACTTGATCAATTTTATTAAACTCGATGTTACTGATGGTAAGTTGACTATTGAGAATGACAATAAATGCAGTTTCTTACGATCGTATAAGCATGTTGTGGAAGTTGAAATCCATCTAATCAACATTATTAATGTCCTATTCAAAGGGACGAAGGAACTTATTTGTTCGAATCAGCTGAATTTGCCCTATTTGACCTTTTTAATTGAAGAAGGGGCAGGGAAGTGCAATCTCAATTTAAACTGCTATTCCCTTTATTTAGGATCTGGGTATGGTTGGGGAAACTATGAAGTCGTTGGTCAAACGAATTACCTTAAAATTGATCTTCGTGCTAATGGATTTGGCGATTTATATGGACTTCAAATTCAAGATTCCGCAACAGTGATTTCTTCGAGTTCTGAACGAATGAAGATTAATTTAGATGGAACTGCAGCCCGCGTTGAGACTTCTTCTTACGGTGATATTTGGTATGTTGGAACTCCAACATTTTTGGAATATTATCAATACGGGGAAGGCGAATTAATCGATCAAAATTGAGAGAGATGTTGTACCTTTGTAAAAAGATCAAGACATGGAAATCTTAATGAGTATCCTTTTGTTGGGTTTGGCATTCGCTGGAATTGCCATTAAAATTTTGGCAAAGAAAGGTGGAGAATTTGCAGGAACATGTGCAAGCAATAATCCTTTGATAACCGAAAAAGGTGCATCGTGTGGACTATGCGGAGCAAAACCAGAAGAACAATGTTTGAATCCTGAGAGTGACTCTTAGGTATTACGCTTCAATTGCATTAAAATCTTGAATGCTTCGTCGATATTGTTTGAATTGACGATTGCTGTGAACTCATTTGCTGTAGAGACAACTTGCTCAATGTTAATTCCTTCCCAAGCCAAATGTTTCAAAATGTAATAGTATACACCATACGTTTCTGTATTTGCATGAGGTAACTTTACCGTTATCGAAGATAAATTCTTCCCGTGTGATTTCAGGTGATTACTTCCAAAGAACTGTTGTACATCCGCTGAATATTTCGAATTGAGAATGTATGTCGTTTCTGTGATTCCTTTACAAAGAGTGAAGAAGCAATCCTTATCTTCTTGCAAGAACTGAATCAAGCGAGTTTGTGCAATTTGTGTGGCTTCCGAATTTTCGTACGTGAAATCAACAAGATCGCTTCGAACTAAAAAATCTCCAATTCCACCGATAATATTATTGATTTTCACATTGAGTTTGTGATAAACACCTGGAGTCATTCGTTTGATTGCCATGACAATAGCTCCTTCTTTGATCTCCTTGCCTGCAGTTTTTTCAATTTCTGGTTTGATCTTCCTAGCCAAAGCTGAGATGTTGATCAAATTTTCCGTCATCGCTTCCCGAAGGAATGGACTACGATTAATAATGTCTTCAGTAATTTTACTAATAGAACTCATATCTGGATCGTTGAGGGGTAAAATTAATCAATAAATGTTGAAAAAAAGATATTGTTGTTAATTAAATAACATGAAGCACTTAAGCCAAGGTTGAAATTGCCCGTTCTACAAACTGCTCAGCTACTTCGAGTTGCTCGGATTTAGACAGTTTTGTGTTATCGACTAGGATAGCATCGGAAGTCTGGATAAGTGGGCTCTCCTTTCGTGTGCTGTCAATGTGATCACGTCTCAATAAGTTTTCACGCACGTCATCTCTCGATGTAGGTGTTCCTCTGAATATTAATTCTTGGTACCTGCGCTCAACTCGAATTTCAATTTCAGCCGTAATAAATAATTTAAGTTCAGCGCTTGGAAAAACAACTGAGCCAATATCTCTACCGTCCATCACGATACCACCTTGATTGCCCATTTGTTGTTGTTCGGCCACAAGTTTGGTACGGACTTCTTTAATTGCTGCTACTTCTGAAACAAACGATGCAATTTCTGGAGTTCGAATATTGCTTTCGACATTTTCTCCATTCAACAAAAGCTCAGGCGATTTGGTTTCTGGATTAAGAACAAACTTTAACTCAATTTGATCCAACATTGAAATAAGCAATCCTCGATTTAATTCTCGGTTAGCAATACCTCCATTGCGAAGAGCAAAAAGCGTTACACCACGATACATTGCTCCTGAATCGATGAAAACGTAATGCAAAGACTTTGCTAGTTCACGGGCTAAGGTGCTTTTTCCGCAGGAAGAATATCCATCAATTGCTATGGTAATTTTGTCGCTCATTCTTGTACACAAAGAAACGGATTATTTCATAGCTTCGAAAAGAAATAGCAAAAAAAAAAGGGCGATCAATTAAGACCGCCCTTTTCAATATTGATTTCCAATCCTTAGAAGTGGAAAGTAATTTTCAATGAACCTGTAGCTCCGAAGAATGGATTTGCACTAGCGTTACTAGTTCCAAGTCCGAAAGTTGAACCTCCAGCAACTGTTTCTGTTGTAACATCTTCAGTTCCTGTTCCTGCAGCGTTGATACGTGTATCAGTTATAGTACCTTCTCCAGTAGTTTGAAGACCAAGACCCCATCCGAACTCACCACCTACTGCCAATTTTGGCAATACGAAGTACTCAGCTCCAATGAATCCTCTTAATCCGAACATCACACCACCTTTAGTGTTTTCATTGCTGATATCAGTAGATCCGTCAACAGCATTTACTTGTGATGCTACACCTGTAGTACCATCCCATGTGTAATCGTTAGCATACGTGTAATCTGTATTAGATCCACCACCGAATCCAATACCAACCTCAGCTCCGTAGAATCCTTGAAGACGAGTTGAACCTTTACGCCATTCCATACCACCAGTTAACATAATGTTACTTGAAGAAGTTTTCATTTCATCAACAACTAAATTACCTGTAGCTGCACCTGCTGCATCTAATTCACTTGTGTATGCTTTTGCAGTTGCAGTGTTGAATCCGATATTGATACCACCGCGGTATGCCATATCATCAGCAACGAAATACTTACCAGTGATAGTGTTGTTACCATTAAGGAAAGACCATGCACCAGCAGAAGTACCACCGTTTGATCCGAAAATTCCTTGAACATACCCTAAAAGTGGTGTAGCATCGATAGAGATAGCCCAATCACCAGCTTCTGGTAAATAGTTTTCTCCTTTTTTTGATGTAAGGTCTTGAGCGAAAGTTGCAGACGTTCCAATAAGAACAGCAACCGCTAAAATTGACTTTTTCATAAAAATTTAATTTGTTTGGTTTAGGCTAATGTACTGTTCTTTTTTAAAAAGGTTTCAAAAAAGAAGCCCACAGAAATGGGTTGATGGCAACATATTCGATTAAACGACATTAAATCTAGGCTAACGGCGCCATTTAGAGAGGTTAGTGGAAAGTGTTAAAATGTTGTTAAAGCCTGCTTGAGAGTAAATTAAGAACCCATAATCGAGGCTAAATTTGTTGAAGTGAAGCCCTAATCCAAGTGATAATCCAGCTGCTCCTGGACGCTGTTCTAAGCCCAGTTGCTTGCGTCGATGATAGTCGAAACCACCACGAACATGAATCGTTTTTGATAAATTAATTTCCAATTGATAAGAGAAGTGATTCCCCAGTTTTTCCATAAATCCAGCTCGAGGAACTGGAATCGTATCTCCTGAAAGTGGATCGATCGTTGGCAGAAGATTTGGATCATTGTAAGTTATGTCCCATTTATTGAGATGATGTGCAAGCAAGGTCATGCGAAATGGTGCGTGTGGTAATTTATAAGCTGCTGCCATTTGAAAATCTACAGGCAATGCTTTCTGGTTCCCTGGTGTATGTGCTTTAAACTGATAACCAAAATTCTTCACGAGGACTGTTGCTAAAAATCCTTTTTCTTCATTGTAAAATGTTCCAGCTAGATCAATACTTGCACCAAATGATGAATATGTTTCCAATTGAGAGTAAATCAAATTCGCTTTTGCACCAATTGATAGGCGAGGGTTCAATTGTTTTCCAAATCCTGCTCCAGCAATCATTTCAAAAGGACTAAATGTTCCTTCGCTCAATCCACTGACTCCTGTTCGCTCGAATTTTCCGTAATCGACGTATTTAATATAGCCAACCATCGTTCCGTGATCTTTCAATCCAAATCCGTAATTAAACATTCCATGATTGATTCCTCCAGCATGCAATGCTTGACTTATACTTGCACCTTTCTCCATCGTTTCATTCAACAAAGAAGGATTGTTTACCCCCATGCTAATATCATCACCGGCTCCAGTAATAAAATTACCTCCTAACCCGGCGTCTTGTGCGCTGTAGTATAAATCAAGAAAAGGAAAAGCATTTTCACCACCAGTTTGAGCTGATACAGTAGGTAAAACGGCAATTAATATGATCAGAAGTCGGATTTTCATATGCATTTAACGCAAAGAAAGATTAAAAATTTTAATCCGCTTCATCTTTTTCTAATCAATTTGATTTCAGGCGAATTTTGTATATTGATTCCGCTACCACCTAATCATCAACCTGAATTTAGAACAATGAGTAACTTAATCGTTACAATTTTTAGAAATTCCACGACACGAATAATGTTCATCATTTATTTGTTGATTATCGCGTTGTCTTCGTTTTTCCTCATTTTCGGATATTTTGATCAGTTGGCTCTTCAAGAAGAAGGACAATACCGAAAACTGAAAGCAGTCGTTAGTTCGATTGCAATGGAGATGGACGGAGACGAAATAAATTCCCTGATGAAGGCTTATCCTGAGAAAGATGGCATCACGACCAAAGAAGAAAATGGAATTTATAGGAAGTACAGCGTTATTATGAATCGTGTGGTCAAGTACAATAACATCAATTCACCGATGTACATGCTTGTTTATGATGCCAACAAAAAAATATTCGAGTACGGAATTCGATCAGATGAGAATGTCTATTTCAGACACCGATACGTCAATTACCCAGATGTTTTAATTACTAAAATGGAAATAGGTGGAACCATTCCTAGATATAATACTGAAAATGGGACATGGATTTCAGCTTTTTACCCAATTAGAACAAGTGATGGTAAAGTTATAGGCCTATTGGAGGCTGATGAAGATTTTACGTCATTTATTGAAGAGGTGCGCTCTCAGTTTCTGCAAGGTGCAATTGTGATGTTAATCATTGTAGTCATTATGTCGGTTTTCGTTTTAATGTATGCGCGGAAAGTCTTGCGTATTGAAGAAGAGCAGAAGGCAGTTTTAGAGGAGCAAAAAATGACAATTGAACGGAAAAACTTAAACATTAATGCTTCGATTAATTATGCATTGAAGATTCAATCGGCTTTACTGCCTTCCGAAGGAACATTCTCTTCTTTGTTTGAGGACTTCTTTATATTCTATCAACCGAAGGACATTGTTTCTGGTGATTTCTACTGGATGGAACAGATAGGGGATGATATTTATGTCGCAGTGGCTGATTGTACGGGGCATGGCGTGCCAGGCGCAATGGTGAGTGTGATCTGTTCGAATGCATTGAATAGAGTAGTGAAGGAAATGCAGATGAGAAATACGGGAGAAATACTTGATCATGTGACGGACGTCGTAACCGAACATTTTTCTAAAGGCGATGATAGAATGAGAGACGGAATGGATATCGCGTTTTGCCGTATTAATATGAAAACAATGGTACTTGAGTATTCTGGCGCGAATAATCCTGTTTACATAGTTTCAAATAATGAGTTTCAATCTTTACCATCTTGCAGACAGCCTATTGGTGAATATCCGAATCGTAAGCAATTTCATTCCGTTAAATTACAATTGAAATTGGGTGATCAAGTTTACCTCTTCTCTGATGGCTATGCCGATCAATTTGGTGGGCCTGCTGGGAAGAAGTTCAGAAGTCAAAAGTTCCGTGAGTTGATCAAAACAGCTGCTGATCTACCGATGAATGAACAATGTGATCTTCTAGAAAGGTGTTTCAATGAATGGCGAAAAGATTTGGATCAAGTCGATGATGTTTGTGTACTTGGAATCCGAGTCTAAATTAATTTCTTATCGAATTCTGGCTTAAGCGCGCTTTCCCAGTTCAATAACTTCTAAATCGTGGATTCGGTCATCTGTAATCGAAAACCGCAAGACCGTTTTTACGTGATGAAATCCTTTAAATCCACAAGCACCTGGATTCATCCATAACATGTTGTAACGCGGATCATTTTTGACCAATAGTATGTGTGAATGACCACATATAAATAATTTTGGTGCACCATTGAGTAGAAGTTCTTCGTTCGCAGGTTTGCTGTATTTTCCAGGCTTACCACCTATGTGCGTCATTAATACTTCTACGTTTTCACATCGAAATCGATTGAACTCAGGAAACTCCATTCGAACATCTGTAGCGTCAATGTTTCCGTAAACACCAATCAAAGGTTTGAACTTTCGTAGCTCATCAATTACGCTTACGTCTCCAACATCTCCAGCATGCCAGATTTCGTCTACGTCTTTGAAATAATCGTAAATTTTTGGATCAATAAATCCATGTGTATCTGACATCAATCCTATGCGCTTCATGTTGTACGTTTTTTTTCAAACAATTCGGTAAGAAGGAATGTGGATACAATCAGGGTGAAAATGTAGAGAATATCTTCCATGGGGATTGTCCATATACGGGGAGTAACTTTTTGCAGTTCACTGTACCAAACGATTGGTTCAGAAGTTGTACCACCAGTTAAAATGCCATTCACAATAAGAAAAGGAACTAAACTGATGAGAAAGGCAATTCCGATGAAACGGTGTTCAGTCTTACGTAACCACAGAAAGAGAACAATTCCGGAGGAAACAACAACACTCAAAGTGTACCAGCCGGTTGGCTCCAGCAGCGTTAAAATCATTCCGTAAATGGGGATTGCAAAGTAAATAAACCGATCAAGACTCTTGAATCGAATAGCTCGGAAAAGGAATTTGCAATATTCATAAATGAAGGTGCACGCAAATGGAACGATAAAAAAGAAAAGTACTTCTTCGATCGGGAGATTCCCAATGTTCAAGCCAATCAAATAGTCTGAGTTGAAGCCCCAAAATCCATTTTCAGTAAAGATGAAATCCCAAATTAAAAAGGGAACTGCAACGATAAATGATGCAAATAAAACGGATCTCCACTTCTCGAAATAGTGAACACGACTGCCAAAACTAAATACTATCGGAAAGAAAAGCATTAGTCCATCTAGAAGAAGATAAAGTCCTTTCATGAATTGGAATTATTTGAGATCGATTCATCCAGTACATTTCGAACGCGTTCAAATATTATCTTGAACCATTCCGTATAACTTTCAGGATGAGATTTCATATCAGAAGTAAGCGTATCCAAACCGATGTATTTCCAATCTTCAACTTCGTCTAAATTGATTTCTGGGAGATCATCAAACCTTCCAATGAGGACATGATCGAGCTCGTGTTCTGTGAGAGAATTATCTAACTCCGCTTTATAGATAAACGAAAAAACTGCTTCCAATGGAACTGAGAACCCCATTTCTTCAAGTAACCTGCGTTTTCCTGCCTCAACTACTGATTCTCCAGTTCGCGGGTGACTGCAACAGCTATTTGACCACAATCCACCAGAATGGTATTTTGATGATGCTCGCTTTTGAAGAAGTAATTCATCTTTTTTGTTAAAGACAAATACGGAAAAGGCCCTATGAAGCACGCCTTTTTCATGCGCCTCCATTTTTTCCATCTCACCGATTGGCTCATCAAGCTCATTAACTAGAATTACGTTCTCCATATAATATATAGAATAGTTATCTCACGATACTTTTACTCTCTGTGAGCACAACAAATATACTACGTAAAATAATTTTGTTCCGCCCATAGCTTGATTAATTGAACAATTAAATTCATCATTATTTCTAATACCCCGTAAGTGCAACATATTTTCCCCATCTTTCGACCATGAACAGTAAGAATATCAACGATTGGATTCGAAAGAAGCAGGAGCGACGAATGAAGTCGACGCCTGAAGCGTTGTATGCTGGTATTAAATCTGGAGACAATACAGCTTTGAGCGAGGGCATTACTCTGATTGAAAGCTATTTACCTGAGCACAGGGCTTTAGCAAATGAATTGGTTCAGAAATGTTTGCCCTTGAGTGGGAATTCAATTCGGATTGGAATTACGGGGGTTCCGGGTGTCGGTAAAAGTACCTTCATTGAACATTTTGGAGGCTTGTTTTCTGTAGATGATGGCAAAGTAGCTGTTTTAGCCGTTGATCCATCCAGTGCTGTTTCTCGAGGCAGTATTTTGGGCGATAAAACCAGAATGAATGACTTAGCGGTCAATTCAAATGTGTTCATTCGTCCTTCTCCTGCTGGAAATACCTTGGGAGGTGTGGCGCGTAAAACACGTGAAAGTATCATTTTGTGTGAAGCGGCTGGATATACAACTATTCTTGTAGAGACAGTTGGCGTAGGACAATCTGAAGTGATGGTAAAATCCATGGTGGATTTTTTCCTCCTGTTGATGCTTTCCGGAGCTGGAGATGAGCTTCAAGGAATCAAGAAAGGAATCATGGAAATGGCGGATGCGCTCGTGATTACCAAAGCTGATGGAGACAATATAAAAAAAGCGTCAGTCGCTGCTCGAGAATATAAAAATGCCTTGCACCTGTTTCCGCCTAATCCAAATAATTGGATACCGAGCGTGTTTACGTGTAGTGCCTTGAGTGGTAAAAACATGGAAGAAGCGCTCAAAACAATCCGTTCGTTCGAAAATCACGTCAAAGTAAATGGACATTTTGAGAAAAATCGTAGAGAACAAGACAAACGTTGGTTGTCAGAAACATTGAAAGAACTAATTTTGAGTGGTTTTTTCGCGAATGCAGAATTACTAGAAAAATTGAAATTAAACGAACAGCGGGTAATTGATGGTGGAATATCCTCATTCCAAGCTGCAGAAGAATTATACGAAGCGTATCAACATGGAAGAAACATTTAAAATCGAAGGACCTTATATTGAATTAATTCAATTATTGAAGGCAGAGGGAATCGCCCAAACCGGGGGTCACGCAAAATTTATTGTGGATGAAGGAGAAGTTGTTCGAAATGGCGATGTTGAACTGAGAAAGCGTGCAAAATTGATCCCTGGCGATCGAATTGAAGTGCACGGGCATGTTATTATTCTTAGTTGATTTCTGTTTCTGCTGGTTTCATTGCTTCGAAAGCATTGTAAACTCCTAAGTGGAGTGCGTCACCATGGTTTTGTTCTTTCAAGAATCGATGCTCAAGAAGAACAGTAGAATTTGCTGATTTTTTCAGCTTTTTGTACAGTGACTTCGCATCGCGTTTCATTACTTTACCTTCTTCACCAACAGTAATGTAGATGGATTTTTTTCCCTCGTACGGAGCAAATTCCATGTCGAGTAAGGATTGATCATCCCACCAAAGACTTGGACTTACAATGATGTATTTATCGAACAGGTCGGGCTTTTTTGCCAAGATTTCTGTCGCTAAAAGTCCTCCTAGAGATTGTCCAATGATGGTTTTCTCGTCTTTTACTTTGTACGCGCTTTCAATGTAAGGCTGTAATTCAGTTTCCAAGAAATTGATGAATGCTTCGGATCCTCCTGTTGTTGGGAAATCAATTTTATCCTGTGCGATAGTCGTCGGGAAGCAGAAATCCCGCTTTCGATCTACATTTTCAATTCCTACGACAATTGATTCTTCAATCATGTTGATCCAAGGATACGATCCAAACTGAACGATTCCAGCAATGTGAATGAAGTCTTCATCTTGTGATCCATCAAGAAGATAAATGACAGGGTATTTTACATCCGAATCGGGAGAATAACCATTCGGAAGATAAATGTTCAACATTCGGTCCTCATCGAGAACTGTTGAATGAAATTCGAGTCGCTCCCCAATTAGAAACCCTTGTTTTGTGGCTTCTTTCGCTTGCGCAAAACTGTTTAATGTGAATAGAGAAAACGCAAGTGAGAGAATGAAATGTGATCGCATAATTGAAAAGTATGGTGAGTTAAATATCGGAAGAAAAATGCGACTTCGGTGAATTAGGACTTTCTCTTTTTGGATATGAGGTGGAAAATGGTCGTTGGAATAATTGCTCCAAGGAGAAACCCTATTCCTAGATATCGTTCAGCATGAATATTTGAAGTAGACATTGAGTTTTGAATTTCTTCACTGATTTCTGGAATGCTTAAATAATTCGCTTTTAAAACTTGGAGGTGAAAAGACATGAAAAGAATACCGCAGATTAAAATGGATAAAAGTGTAATGGTGAATGAAAATAGCTTCTTGTATTGAACGATAATGTCAGACATCAAAAGCAATATTGGAATAAGCGCCAAAACCATTATAAAAGATAAAAATGATTGCTGCTGCGGCAGTATTGACGTTGATACGAGATTAACTCCATCCAATTGAGGAGTAATTAAAGAATTAAAGAAAAAATCATGGAATTGAAAGAAACTCAGGACAGTTAGAATTAGAACTGAAATTAGTGTTAGTACTATTTTCTGAGTTTGATTTATCATAGCTTCCGCCATTCTTCAATCAAAACTTCACGACGCTTAGGATCTTCTAAAATCGCTCGAAGCCAACTTTGTTCAGAATCCATTGAA
>NVXP01000044.1 GCA_002733985.1 Fluviicola sp.
TAACCACTAACCACTAACCACTAACCATTAATTACTAACATGTTAAGAGAAGACTATATTAAAATTTGTTCGGTATGTTTGAACAAATCTTTCAACCCTAAGATTGGTATCATTTGTGGAATAACGAATGAGCCAGCCGATTTTAAAGGAAATTGTGCAGATTACAAAGAAGATGAAACAGCAGTTAAACATGAAGTTCTTCGAGAAAACCATGACAAGAAAGAAGCGAAGGGAACGATTAATAAAGGTCGGATCGCTTTATTTGTTGTCGGTTCGCTCTATTTATTTGTAGGTTTTTATGAGGCATTTATTATTCTTGGAGCTGATATAATCTTTGGAATTATTGACTGGGTAGTTGCTGGAGTTTTTATTGGTTTGGGAATTTGGTCATATAAAAAAGCATCACTGGCGTTGATAATCGGGCTCGGGTTTTATGTAGCAATCATACTCTTGTTGGCTGTGATTGATCCGATCACCATTGTCCAAGGTATTATTTTGAAGATCATCATTATTGTTTGTTTGGTATATGCTATTTCAACAGCTCGCGCAGATGAAGCAAAGCAAAAAAAGCTATCAAGTAACGATGATTTATTGGATCAGCTTTGAATCCGTATTTTTTAGAAATGCTTTGAGTTAGGGTTTTAGTTTTTATCAACCAAAATTGAGCGAAACTCAAATTTAACTGTACAGTTAATTATATGATGAAATCAATTTGTATCGGTATTGTCTTGATTTGGAGTTTGCTTGCCTGCGCGCAGTTGCCTATAACAACTTCTAAAATTCAATCCTTTGATGATTTCAAAGCTCGAAGTTCACAGCCGCTCTATCAGAAATATGGTCAGGTATCAGCTGTTAAGGTTGTGTATGATAATCGAACGGATAAGCTTCATTTCATTTTTGCTTCGGAATATAAATACCACCACGAGTTTTGTGAGGAAGAGTTGGGCTATTTCAAATCCCTGAATGACTTCAATGAAGAGAATTATTCAGGCGATAACTCTAGACAGTTTCTTTTGGCGAACATCAATTATTACCGTGCAATCGACAAATTTGGGCTGGAATTGGGACCAACAGATCGAATGAATGCCGCGCACTTGGAGAAATTGTTTTCTGCTGTCAAAAAGGATGTTTATTTCGTGAATAAATTCTATTTAATGTTGAGTACGGCTCACGTTATCTCGTTGAAACCAAAAATATCCAAAGAGATTCCACTTCTCACTCCTGGGGAAGTTTACTCAAATCAAACCTATCAACCTTTGTCGAAGTATACAAATTATGGGAGAGTGGTGATTGTTAGAAACTGGAAAGAGCAATCAAAGGACATTCGCTCAACCGATATTTTGCTATTGGAAGATATTCCTCCGAGTTTTCCACTAGTCGCTGGGGTAGTGGTGACGCAGTTTCAGACACCGCTTAGTCATGTTTCGCTACTTGGACAGAATCGGAAAATTCCCGTTTGTGCATATTCGAAACTTTTTGAAAACAAGGACCTTCTTGCGCTCGAAGGGAAAATCGTTAAATATACAGTAGAGCAGGATACATTCAGATTGGAAATTGCTGATGTGACCTTAAATGGAATTGAGAGAAGTCGTTCTCCAATCAAGTTGAAATGTGACTATTCACAGGATACATTGATCGCTGCGGAATATTTGAGAGAACGCCACAGTAAAAGTGTCGGAAATAAAGCTGCGAATTTTGGCTTGCTCATGGACTATTCAGAGAAAATTGACTTCAAGACACCTGAGTCAGCGTTCGCTATTCCATTTTCATTCTATAAAAAACACACGATTCTATCTGGGATTGATCCTCTTTTGGTTCAACTCTTACAGAAAGACAACCTGAACCGCGATCAAGGTTCTATTGAGCATGATTTACGGTTGATCCGAGACAAAATAATGAACACGCCAGTTGATCCCATTCTCATGGCAAATATTGAAAAAATGATTCTTCGATTGGGAGATTACCGTCGATTACGGTTTCGTTCATCGACGAATGCTGAGGATCGAAAAGGTTTTTCTGGTGCAGGACTCTACTCTTCTAAGACAGGAGAATTGGGCAGCGAAAAGAAACCAATCGACCGTGCAATCAAACAAGTTTGGGCAAGTTTGTGGTCATATGGAGCATTTATGGAGCGCGAGGCCTTCAATATTGATCATAAAACAGTCGCAATGGGAATTTTGGCGCATCGATCATTTCCAAATGAAGAAGTGAATGGCGTAGCGATTACGACAAATTTATACCGAGATAATTACTTGGGGTTTGTAGTAAACGCACAATTGGGGAATGAAAATGTGGTTGATCCTACAAACGGTGTTACATGTGATCAACTGATCTGTTATCCAGATGAAAAAGTGTCAGGGTACGGCAGAAATGGAGGAAGCATTGACATCATTACTTATTCAAGTTTGAACAATGGTAAATTGGTCATGACGGATGATGAAATCAAAGACTTGGCGAATGTCCTCGAACGAATAAAACGGCAATACCTCAGAAAGCATTACACGGATAAATCCTATTTGAATTTTGGCTTGGATCTTGAATTTAAGTTAGATGCGAATACACGTCAGCTGTACATCAAACAAATGCGGATATTCAATAATTGAGGTAATAACTCGATTTTCACTCACTTTGGTACTTTAACTAATCTAGTTTGAGATAAAATATCGTGAATCCCTTGATCTCCTCCCGTTAAATATGAAAATGTATCAAATGGTGACGCCAGCCTTAGAATTGTTCGAGCCAAAATATGAAGGAAATGAGGTCGTTTATTTTTAACGGAAATTACCTTTGTTTTTGTGACCATCTTGCCAAGTGTTTGGTTTATCGATAATTCCAAAATGAAATAATAGGCAGTGAACACGAGAACAGGAAAGAAATAGGAATGCGTAAACCTACTCGGAATTTGGAAAAAAATAGTTGCAAGAATAGAAATAGCAACTGTGTCAATGATGTAATTGATCAATCGATCATTTTTCGATACTCCATCTACTTTTTTCATTGCTACTGAACTACAAATTTCTGTTGCTCCACTTTTCCATTGTGAATGATACGAACAAAGTACATTCCAGCGTTCAATCCTGAAACTGGAATCAGGTGAACAGATTCAGCTTCAAGCACAACAGCGCCATTTACATCAAGAATCTTAATTGAGTTGATTGATTCAGAAGTTAATCCACTCAAAGTAATTGTTTCGGCTGCTGGATTTGGATAAACAGACCACTTCAAATCCTGCTCGATGTCCACGGTTCCAAGAATTCCAAGCGCTAACTGAACAGCATGATACGCATTGATTTTTCCATGTCCCCAATATTCATCTCCATCTGCAGGAAGAACTCCTGTGTGGTTGTCTTCGCGAGCTGTTTGAATGATAATGTCTTTTACTTGAGCTGGAGTGAGAGTAGGGTTAGCATCCAAAATCAATGCAACGACACCAGCAACTACAGGCGATGACATGGATGTTCCACTCAATTTAGCAAAACCATATGTTCTTCCGTTGAAGTCAACACTAGCTATTGAAGTGTACGCCGCATCGGTATAAGATGACATGGATGATCCAACTTGAATTCCTGGTGCTGAAATGTCTGGTTTAAGTGTGTCATTAATCAATGGACCAACACTTGAGAAGTTCGCAAGTGCACCTCCAGCAAGCGTACCTCCGCCGGTATAAAAATTGGCGGCATATGCAGCAACTGTAATCGCAGAGAATGAACAGGCTGGTGCTCCAATTCCATACAAATCGTTTCCTGCAGTATAACCAGATCCCAAAGATGAGAAGGGCATTCCCCAGTTTCCAACATCTGATGTTAATTCAGTGACGTTCCAATAGTGAACAGTTCCAGATGTAGCTTGAGATTTTAATACGATTCTGTAGCTTCCTGATGGACGTTTAACACGCAACCTTGCCTGAGGTCGTCCGTTTGTAGGATAAGCTGCATCGCACGAAAGATTGAAAAATACGGTATCTGTTCCAACAACAACAAAGCTATCAATGTAACTGGTCGTTGTAGCTGTCGAATAATAAGCACTTTCGGCGAGCAAGACATTTGATGTATTCATTATTTTTATTCCTATTGAATAAGGTTCTCCAGGCGTTCCCCAACTCTGAATGCTTTGTCCCCAAAGAGTTGTGAGTGTTGATGAATTGTAAAAATTAATTCGTGTGAGCAATGAATCTGCGGCAAAGTCCTTTTTGATATGAAAGTCGGCACCACCGTTGTTCCCCGCTGAAGTCACAAATACAACTCCAAGACTTGAGTAATTGTCTAGCGCTTGACTAAGTAATGAAGTTCCATCAATTGATTGCATGTGATATAATCCCCAGCTCATGTTAACGACCAAGCGTTTTCCTTCAGCATCTGCTTTGTTGTACATCCATTCCCAAGCATCTAAAACAGCGCTTTCATCGACTAAAAATGTTGTAAATAAGTAATTTGATTCGAATGCAATTCCTCGGTAAATTGTTCCGGCACCACTTCCTCCGGCAATTCCTGCAACGTGTGAGCCATGCGTAGCATATGAATAAATATTCGCTGTGTCCGATCCAACGTTTTGAAATTCCGTTGGAGTAGTGTATTCAGTACCGTATGCGTATCCGGATGGAGCAGGACCAGAATTTTTAAACTGATCCCAAGCTGCAAGAATTCGCGTATCGGCAAGTAAAGTATCGTAATACATAGGTGAGGAATAATCAAATCCCCAATCGGTGATTCCAATGATAACATCTTTTCCTGTATATCCTTCCGGTAAATTGGCGCCCATCCAAACACTATCTGCACGAACATCACCAGGAACTTTACTCAATAAGGGTTTGATTTTTCCCGCAATCTCGATGTAGGTGAAATTTACATCAGTTAGAATAGTTGAAAGTTCGTTAACAGGACATTTGAAACTAACAATGTCATTGATTCGTGATCCTACTAATATTCCTCGGTTTTCTAATTCAGTCTGATTAAATTGAGCAGATGCTTTAGCAAGAAAAGCTACGTATTCCTGATCATTGATTTTATTTACCGCAAAACGATTTCGAATTACATCAGAAACTTCACCGTGTGATTGTTGAAATTCGCTTAGAAGAAATTGAACATCTGCGCGTGTATTCCCGCTAGATTGAACCTGTGAAAGTCCTGCGAATGGTAATAGTAGAAGGATTAGAATGATTCTCATAACTCAATTGTGTTTCAAATTGCAAGTTACGGGAAAAGTTCGGTGAAATGAAGTTGGATTGATGCTTGAAGGAATATCAAGTAGGTTCCCACGTTTTTAATTCAACTCCATCTTGGCTTACTTCTAAATAAGTGTTATAATTGATCCACTCACCAAGATTGTAATAGGTTGAAGACTCGTTCAGTTTAATTTCAAGTGGCAAATGACGATGTCCGAAGATGAAATTGTCAATGTGTTCTTTTTCAAGCATTTCCTGGCAGAAAAGTACTAGCCATTCGTTGGAATCGCCTAAATATTTCTCGTCATCGCTACCCGTTTGAGCGCGACTAGATTGTGATGATTTTGAAGCCAACCAAATTCCAAAATTTGGATGCAATCGAGCGAAGCACCATTGACAAAATCGATTAGCGAAGACTTTCTTAATGAACTTATATCCTCGATCTCCAGGACCAAGACCATCGCCGTGACCAATGAAATATTTCTTACCAAAAAATTCCCGTTGAATTGGTTCACGATAAAGCTGAATCCCTAATTCTTGAGGTAAGTAATCGAAAATCCACATGTCGTGATTCCCCGTGAAGACGTGAATTGGAATTCCTTGATCCGTTAATTCTGCAATTTTTCCTTGTAAGCGAACAAAACCTTTTGGGATAGCACGTTTGTATTCAAACCAGAAATCGAAAATATCTCCAACAAGGTAAATTTCTTGAGCGGAGTCTTTGATATGGTCAAGCCAAGCAACAATCCTTTTTTCTCGAACCAAGCTCGCTTCGTAAGATGGAGCTCCAAGGTGAAAATCAGATGCGAAATAAATACGTTTGTCAGAAGAGTCTGTCATTTCTAGTGCCCAAAGATGCGCATTAATTCTACTTCTAGCTCATGAGCGCGAAGCTTTGTTTTGATGATATTTCCCTCCTTGTCAATAAGAACAGTGAAAGGAATTCCGCGTACGTTGTACAATTTTGGGACTCTACTTGACCAAAAACCAAGATCACTCACGTGATTCGGCCAAGACAAACCGTCTTTTTGAATGGCAGCTTCCCATCGAGCTTTGTCCTTATCCAATGAAACGCTCATTATCGTGAATCCTTCGTCTTTGTATTTTTCATACAACTTAACAACCGCAGGGTTTTCTCTTCGACAGGGACCACACCAAGATGCCCAGAAATCTAGAAGAACGATATTTCCACGTAAATCTGAAAGCTTCATTGTTGTCCCATCAGGTTTTTTCTCTTCGAAATCAGGCGCTTCTTTTCCTACAGCTAAAATATTTAGTGCTTCTTGGATCTTCATTTGCTGATCAAACTCAACAGAAACTTGTTGAATTGTTGGAGATTCAGGGAAAGCTTTGATTAGTTGACTTGCCAATGATTTGTACGTAGCAAAATCTTCAGCAGGATTTATTTCTCTAAAAGCAGGGTAGAGGGCCGCTGAATTTCCATGTCGTGCGACGAAATTTTGTTTTTGGCTCTTAAAGCGATTGAACTCAGCAGACATGACTTGACTTATCGAATCTGATAGAGCAGGGTTTTCATTGATTTTTTGTCCCGCTTCAGCACTTAGTCTTTGCCAATCTGACACCATTCTAATGTACTGAATCAAATCATGCGATTCTTGAGAATTGACAACGTTCAAAAATTGGTCAACATTTCTTCCGTCACCATACATTTTGATATTCGAATCCTTTCTAAGAATAATAGGAACGTGCATTTTTCCAAATCGGATCACGTAGTAATTAGGAGCTGGAACAGTTCCTTCTAGTTCGAAGTTTCCATCTTCCGATAATGCTGCACCAATAAAATCAGTGTAATTTGTTCCTCCCAAGTACTGAGAAACGAAGATAGAATCCTCGCCAGTTTTGAAAATCATTCCTGATACTTTTACATTTGTGACTTGTGCATAGAAGCCACCAGTCAATGCAAGTAGGAGAATAAGTGCTGTAAATTTCATAATTCTAATTATTTAGAAAATATCTCATTCAATTTTTGTTCCAATTCTGCGCCGCGAAGTCCAATGTTGATAATTTTACCTTTTGGGTCAACCAAAACAGTGTGTGGAATTCCTTTTATTTGATACGCCTGAACGACTGGTGAATTCCATCGACTTAAGTCGCTTACATGGTTTGGCCAAACAAGACCATCAGCAGCAATTGCACCTAACCAGGCGTCTTTATTTTCATCCAGAGATACTGAATAAACAGTAAAACCTTTGTTCTTGTACATGTTGTAAAGTCGAATCACATTTGGATTTTCTCTTCTACAAGGTCCACACCATGAGGCCCAAAAATCAACCAATACATAGTTTCCACGAAGTGAGGACAGTGTAAGTTGTGATCCATTTGCTCGAGGAAGGGAAATTTCTGGTGCATTTTTTCCAACCATGGCTACATTTCCGATGTGCTGATTGTACATCGTCTCAACCTGTGCGGCTTGTTGTGCCATTGCTTCAGTCATTTTGGCTCCTGGATAAGATTCTTCAAATGCACGCGCGACATTAGCCAGAATATCTAAGTTGGCTGGATCCCAACTTTCAAATCCCATTTGCGGAGTGATTGCGGAGGAAAGTACAATGTTGTATGGATTCCCCGGATCGCTAGTCATCACGCTTTTTGAAAACTCATCCACTGGCTTTTTAATCGCTATGAATCGTTTCGTTAATTCTTCATCTGAAATTTTACCCTTCAGTCGCTGTAATTCCTCTTGTTCCTTATGGAATCTTGCAAAGATTGGTGTGTATTCCGTCATTGCTTTTGTCCAAGTTCCTCCAGATAGTTTTGGTGCAGAAATGAAGCTCTCTTTCGAAGCCTTCATCGTAATCTTGTCATCTGGTAAGAGCGTTAAAACAATCAGTTCGTCGCCCTGATCTCCCAAACGAAGTTGATAAATACCCAAACCTGGAATATTCCCAGACAATTTGAATTTCCCGTACTCGTCCAATTGAGTCGCTGCAATTTTCACAACTCCTTGTTGCGTCATTGCCTCTAAGTACAGGTTTTGTCGAGCTGCGTGATCAACTACTCCAGAAATTGAAAAATTTTCAGGAAGAGCACTTTCTTGGACCGTTGCATCGTCCTCTAATGGATCAATTGTAGCTTCATCTCCACAAGAGAAGAGTACCAAAGACAAAATAAATAGTCCAAATATGTTCTTTATCATAACTGATCTAATGTTTTTCGCATTAATTGGTTGGCTGCTTTTGGATCTGCCTTACCTTTAGATATGCGCATAAGCTGTCCCATTAAGAAACCAACGAGTTGTTTCTCGCCATTCTTATAACGATCAATCTCGTCAGGGTGTTGCTTAATCACTTCGTGAATAAATGCTAAAATTGAATCTTCATTGGAATCTTGAATTAAGTTCAATTTTTCAGCAATAGCTGAGGGCGTTTTTGCTTGATCCTTGAGCATTTCAGGGAATAACTTCTGAGAAGCTAATGTGCTCGATACTTTTCCTTCGTCGATTAATGCAATCAATGCTGCGAGACTGTCGGTCGAAATTGGGAAGTTCTCAATTTCTTGTCCTGTTGCATTCAAGTATGACTTCACATCACCCATGATCCAGTTAGCCGCAGCTTTGTAATTACTAGTTTTGGTGATTAGATCTTCATAGAAGAGTGCGATGTTCTTCGCATCGGTTAAGTTATATGCGTCGTATTCTGATAATTTCAATTCATTCGTGTACTTCAAGAATAAATCCCTTGGAAGTGCAGGCATTTTGGATCGAATAGCAGCAATCGTATCTTCCTTAACTGAGATTGGCTGTAAATCTGGCTCAGGGAAAAAACGGTAATCGTTTGCGGCTTCTTTCGAACGCATCGAAATGGTACGATTCCTCAATGCATCAAATGAACGGGTTTCTTGAGCGATCGTTTCGCCTTTTTCAACCTTTTCAATTTGGCGCTCTATTTCGAATTCAATGGCTTTTTGAACATTTCGAATCGAGTTCATGTTTTTCACCTCGACTTTCATTCCGAATTCTGGCGCACCAAATAATCGAACTGAAACATTTGCATCGCAACGCATAGAACCTTCTTCCATGTTACCATCACAAATGTCAAGGTAGCGAACCAATTTTCGAACCTCGGTTACAAAATTGTACGCCTCGGTAGAGGAACGCAAATCAGGTTCTGTTACAATTTCCAATAGAGGAGTTCCAGCACGGTTCAAATCTACAAGTGTATCATATACATCCACGTCGTGCATGCTTTTCCCAGCATCCTCTTCCATGTGAATTCGCGTCAAGTTGATTCTCTTCTCTTTTCCAGCCTCGTCCTTGATGAAAATGTGTCCACCCGTACAAATAGGAGTCAAATCCTGTGTAATTTGATATCCTTTCGGAAGATCGGGATAGAAATAATTTTTACGCGCAAAATATTGTGATTCCGCAATATCAGAATCGAATGCAAGACCTAAACGGATCGCATATTCAATCGTCTTTTTGTTCATCATTGGAAGTGTTCCAGGATGTCCGAGCGTAATTGCACTAACATTCGTATTTGGAACAGCTCCATATTCGTTGATATCGTTGGAGTACGCTTTTGTCTTAGTCAACATTTGTGCATGGATCTCCAATCCTATTACAACTTCGTATTTTTCTCTCACCTCAGGTGTCATACTTATACTCTTGAAATCAATTCTTTCATAATTAACGTCATTTTCGGTTCTGCTTTACTCGCAACCGCAATAACATCTTCTACACTTACTTCTTGGATTTTCCCCGGTACGCCTAAATCAGTGATGATTGAGATCGCAAAACAAGGAATGCTCATGTGACGTGCAACAATCACTTCTGGAACTGTTGACATACCTACGGTATCAGCACCAATTGCACGAACATAATTGTATTCAGCAGGAGTTTCAAGTGTTGGTCCTGTTAAACCAGCATAGGTTCCCGTTGATACGAAAATATCATTTTCTTTAGCGATCTCCTTTGCTAGAGCAATCATCTTATGGCAATAAGGTTCACTCATATCTGGGAAGCGAGGTCCTAGTTCATCAATGTTTTTACCAATTAGTGGATGAGCAGGGAAGAGGTTGATGTGATCATCTTGAATCATGATTTCACCGATTTCCATTGCTGGATTAACTCCACCAGATGCGTTACTGACAAACAAACGTTCAATTCCTAGAAACTTCATCACGCGAACAGGGAACGTACATTCCTGCATTGTGTATCCTTCATAGAAATGGAATCGACCTTGCATCGCCATGACTTTCTTTCCTCCAAGTTCACCAAAAATCAACTTTCCTGAATGACTTTGAACAGTCGAAACGGGGAAGTGAGGAATGTCCTTGTAAGAAATTTCATCAATGATATTGATTTCACTGACCAATCCACCAAGTCCAGTTCCTAGGATAATTCCTATTGTTGGTTCAACGTTTGTACGTGTCTTGATGTAGTCGTGGGATTCTTTAAACTTATCTAAAATATTCATCTAAAAGCGAGTTAAATGTTTTTTGATTTTTAATTCTTACTGTAATTGGTTGATAGTGCCATGCATTTTTTTTGTCGAAAACTTCATCAAATTGTTGCAATCTCATGTAGTCTTTTTCCGTTGTAATGATGACTTTATTCTCGGAAGCGAATTTACCAAATTTTTCATGAATTGCCTTGATATCAGCAGTACTATAATTATGATGATCTGGAAAAGCCATTAGCTCCACCGTGCATTTACTCTTCCAGTAATCGACGAGAGGAGTGGGATTTCCTATTCCAGTGACGATCAAAGCGTGTTCTATTTCGTTTGTTTGAGCTTGGTTCGAGAATGACACTAAATCGTTGTATTCAAGGGATGAGAAAAATACCCGTTTTGCATCGAAGCCAAGTTTCCTGATAATTAATGATTCTTCATTACTGGGGATTTCACTTGGAGATTTGCTTACAACGACAATATCTGCTCGATTTTTACCTGCCTTCCATTCTCTTAAATTTCCTGTAGGAAGCATGAAATCATCAGAAAAAAGATCATTAAATGGTGTAATTAGAATAGAAAAACCGGCAGAAACAGCTCTGTGCTGAAATGCATCATCCAGAATAATCAATTCATTTTTGGGAAATTGATTGATTATGTGGTCCACACCTTCCTTTCTTTTTTCGGCAAGAACAACCTTGATTTTACCTGGATAACGCTGAACGTATTGCAAGGGTTCATCTCCAATTTCAGATGCAGTCGATTGATCAGAAGCAACAATGAGTCCATCCGTTTTACGACCATATCCGCGACTGAGAATCGATAGTTGCGTGTTCTTTGATAAGAAATACTGTATCAGGTAATCAACATGAGGAGTTTTCCCCGTACCACCGACAGATAAGTTCCCAACTGTGATTGATTTTTTTGGAATCCGATAAGATTTCAGAATGCTCCAATCGTAGGCTTTATTACGAAGAAAAGTAATAACACCATACAGCCAACTAAATGGCAAAAGGAGCCAACGAATCACTTTCATGAATATAGATCAAGCACTTAAATCTGTAACATTCTGGTCTTCAGAATAAAAGAAGATTCGTACTTGAGCAGTATCATCTAGGAAGTTAATTTTCCCTATTTCAAAACGGTTAATCTGTAGTCCAGTTCTTTCTTGAAGATCATCCATCATTTCCTTTTGTCTGCCTGGTACTATCAAATCGATTTTTTCGTAGACAATTGTTTTACGTGTTTCATGTTTTAAAAGGAAAACACGTTCCAATCCAAAGGTTAGAGCCACTAATGATACATTAATAACTGCCATTTCAGCAACACTTACCTTATTTGAGGATAGCGAATTGATTACACTGACACCAATAATCAGAAACAAATAGGTCATTTCTTTTATTTCGATGGCATCGGTTCGATATCGTATAATACCAAATATGGCAAATAATGCAAAGCCCATTCCATTGTCAATATCTAACTTCTTTAGACTAAAGCACAGGAAGAAAATGATTGTTCCAAGCAGGAAATAGGTGAATAAATAATCCTTTCTCTTTGCTATCGGATAATACAAGTATCGAATGATAATTGTAATGAAAAAAGAATTTATCGCTAATCTTAATAACAATGTATAAAAGTCTTTATCGAACCACGAGAAGTTGATTAGTTCTTCGAATGACATGGGAATGGTACTAAGTAGCATCTGTTTTTAGTTTATTAATTTTTAATATTTTTTTCTTAAATCGATTGTATTTCACATCCACATCTTGCGAAAGTTGAAGAATTCCAATACAGTATTTACTCAGGCGAAGCGGTCGAATCTGCCGTTCCTTCATTAAACGAAAGAAGGGTGATTTTCGTGATACTTTCGCTTGTTTTAGTTCAGCGATGGCAATATAATCCAAATCCGCAGTTTGGTTGTCTTTTCTGAAACTTAAATCTAAATCGAGCGTGAGTCGCTCAGGTAATACTTTACCAACAAGAGTTATTCGTTTGTAGTTGTTGACTAATGTTGGGATTAAATCTTTAGTAAACGAAAGATCAACGGACTCGTCAATGAATTTCACATGTTCCGTTGGTAGAACCTCGTACAATTCATCTGAAGGAATTCGCATTTTATTGGTTCTTCCTTTATACTTATGTTTGATTTCTAAGAAGGATATGTCGGAATCCAAGTATTTTCGGTATCGAATTTTTACTCGGTTCAAGCGTTTTTTATGATGGTCATGGTAGAAATCTAACTCTTCGCTGTCGTAATAAAGGCTCTCATAAGAACAAATAGATTTTCCAACTATTTCAACGACATGATAGTGCTCATTTAAGAGAGGTAGGACTTCTTCGAGCTGCTCATTTGTTAAAACAAATTTGGTGTCAACACGATTCATCAATTTTACATTGTCCATATCTCCCAAGCCAATTTTTGAGAAGGGTGCAAGAAGTTGTTGGATATGTAAACTAGACATTAATTCAAAGTTAAACTATTGTTTGACACGGGCAAGATATTCTGCATAAATAGATTTATTGTTAAATGGTATTCCTACCGATATTCTATATTAGTTGCTGACTTCAATAGAAACTTGCGGAACGCAACAATCATTTATTACTAGATCATTTTGTGCGGTTATTTCTCGTGATGTTCGGCTTTATTTAAGCATGTTCACATGACCTGAATACTCTCTAAACTCATCAGTATCAATTGACTTCAATCGTATTTTCCAGATGTAAATTCCTGCTTTAACATAGTTTCCGTTAAGTGTCCCATCCCAACCTTGTTCGAGGTCATGCGATTCAAAAACGAGTTGTCCCCAACGATCAAAAACGAAAAAGTCATAGGCTTGACCGTCAACATTACTAATTACTGGATCGAAAGTATTGTTAAATTCATCCGCATCTGGCGTGAAAGAGTTCGGAACCCAAATGGTGAATTCGTCACGAACTTCTACAAAATGGCAAACTGTGTCTTCACATGTAGTTTTATTTAATGCGATTAAGCAAACTTCATAATTAGCTCCAAGGAAGGGTAATTCTAGATTAAGATCTGTTTCTGTGCTTGTGAAATCAAAATTTGGTCCTTGAACTGTCCAAATATAATTGGTTGAATTCGTAGAACTATTGAATGTGATAAATTCGTTGTCTGGAAGTGACATTTCACCTGGAATGTTTGCAAAGTTTGCAACTGGACCTTCTTCAGGTTGGATTATTACAGTTTCAGTGATTTCGCATCCCGCAGCATTTCCAGCCATTAAGGTATAGTTTCCAGCACAAAGGTTTTGGAAATCTCCAATAGGATTGATAACACCATCAAGACCGTATTTTGTCGCTCCTAAGGCGCTTGCTTGAACGGATCCGATACATTGATTAGGAATACATCCAGCATCAGTTGTTACAATTGACTGAAAAATAATGTCTGCAGGTTCAGAGAGAACAGAAGCACTTAATGCAGGTACACATCCATTGGCATCAGTTACTTGTACAGCATATGTTCCGGTGCACAAGCCGTTCAATTGATTTGTGTTTGCTCCAATCGGGTCTCCTTGGTCATCAACCCACTGAAATGTGTAAGGTGCAACACCACCGGAAGGAGTGGCTAAAATGGAACCATTACAATCACCAAAACAACTAGGATCAGTTGGGGCGAGTACGACAGAGCATTGAGAGTTTGCAGAAAAGGAGATAAGGATCAACCCGAAAATCGGGAGACAATTGAGTTTTAGTTTCATAGTTCAATTCGTTCTAGTTTGATAATAACAGTTTGTTTTTATTCAAAAGCGATGAGTAGTCGCTTTTCATTAGTTAATCGTTGTCCATGTTAGAAAAGTTGCTTTTATGTATTAAAAGGGTTATAAAAATGCGAAATTACTTATTCAATTAAGCCGAGGCAAATTTTCATTCGAATAATTCTCTTGACAGAATCATCAACGCCCTGTTTAAAAGATGCATCCGACTTATATTCTTTTAAGATTGCTTGATGTGCTTTTTCAGCGTCTTTTGGCATCAGGATAATGTCACACCCGGCTGCTATTGCTTTTACGTCAGCCCCAGGGATTTTGACAATTCCGCCCATACCCATTGCATCGGTAATAATCAAACCTTTGAAGCCTAAACTATCACGTAATAAACCTTGAAGGATTACCTTCGATGTTGTTGCTGGTGCACCAAAGGTGTTGTATTTCTCATTATTCTTTACTGCTAAGTGTCCAACCATAACTGACAGTACACCTTTGTCAATTAGCGGTGGGTAATATTGAACTTCCTTTAGTTCACCATCTATCATTTGAAGGGATTTGTGCGTGTCTCCAGAAACCAAGCCATGTCCAGGGAAGTGCTTTGCAGTTGCAATGATATTTTGAGATTGAGTTTGCTGAATAAAAGCATCAGAAAATGGAACAATATTTTCAGGATTTGTTCCAAAACCTCGATAACCAACAGTTTTGTTTTTGGATTGATCTACAACTGGGGAAAAATTATAGTTGATTCCAATATCATTTAGATCATCTGAAATAGATTTTGTTGCTGCGGTTACTTCATCCTCGGAAACAAGTAAATTGGCTTTTTTTACAGTTTTAGATCCAATGATTTTTCTGTTTACGAGAGAAGGTTCCGCATCCGCAGAATAGAAAAACGGTAATTGCCCCAGTTTTTTTGCCCGTTCATTGTATTCAACCACCCAGTTGGTGAATTGTTGCTTTGTTCCATTAAGTAGAAGGATTCCTCCGATATAATTGTTGTCAATTAAGTATTTAATTCTCGTCTCAGAATGACCTAATCGGCCCGCAGCGGGCATAATTAATTGTGCAACACGTGATTCAGCACTCAGCGTTTCAAAAACGCTGTCAACTTTTTTAGATAAGTCCGAGCGATTGCTTAGAAAGGAGTTTAGTTCGATCGGCCCTAAAACTTCTTCAGGCTCACTTGTTAAAATTGAAGTTGGTTCTTGTCCGCAAGCATGAAACAATACAGACATTGCCAAGAATACTAAATGTAAATTTCTCATAGTTGTTATTCTAACACAAAATTAGTTCCAAAGAATGCGCGCCCGATCAACAAGTTGTTAAACTTTGCATGTGCAATTGTCAATAAGTGGCTGGGTGAATGGTTTGAAAACCGAAAAGGAATGATTATCTTCATTTAAACCTATACCTACAGTTATGTCTACCACTATTAAATCGATGCCCGTAAGTGAGCGTCCGCGTGAAAAATTATTAAATAAAGGGCGCGACTTTATCTCGAACACAGAATTAATTGCCTTGCTTATCGGATCCGGTACTAGAAATCAAAGTGCTATAGAAATCGCCTCAATAATTCTAAAGGATTCGAATAACGACTTACAAGAATTGGCTAAAAAGTCAATTAGTGATTTAAAGAAGTTCAAAGGAATAGGTGATGCTAAAGCAATTTTAATTTATTCAGCACTTGAACTAGGGCGGAGAAAACCACTTTCTGAAGCTGCAAAGTATACAAGGTTGACATGCTCTCGGCATTGTTATGAATTCCTTTATCCTTATTTCGCTGATTTGACTCATGAAGAATTTTACGCGGTTTATGTAAACAGAAATAATAAAATCATGGCAGTGCGTCAAATTTCGAAAGGAGGCTTGTCTGGAACGGTAGCAGATGGAAAAGTTATTTTCCAAAAGGCTTTAGAGGCCAGAGCAACGGGAATTGTTATAGCTCACAATCATCCCAGTGGAGTTGCAGATCCAAGTCCTGCTGATATGCACTTGACGAAATCCTTACATAAATTTGGATTGATGATCGATTTACAAATCTTGGATCATCTCATCATTACAGACAATAACTACTTTAGTTTTGCGGATGAAGGCCTTTTGGGTTGATTGCATACTTTAGTATTAATCCCTCAATTATATGGTCAAGTGAATCACTGAATAGCTTAGAATAAATGGTGTTCTAATCCCCTCCAATTTGGTAATCGAAGTTGATTGACTATATTTGGCTGCGTCTCAAAAGTGCAACAAATTTAGGCGCTCAACACCTTTGTTATTGATTATGAGAAACGTAGGATCTGTCATCTTGGCTTTTTTTCCATCATTTATTCATGTAAATATAAGAAGGTTGTTAGGCCAAAAGATTGGTAAAGGAGCCAAGATAAAATTTGGAACTTTGATCTTGTCGAGAAAGATTGAGATTGGTGCTCGGTCTAAAATTGGTCCTTTTGCTATCGTTAAATCAAAAGACCTTCGAGTAGGTGAGGACTCAATAATCAAGTCACTCGCATTTGTGATTTCAAGAAAAATTCGAATTGATAGTTATGTGCATATTGCGCCTTTGTGTATAATAAAAGGTGGGTTTGGCATGAACTCTTCATTTGAAATCTCGGATCATAGTAGAATTTTCCCATTTTGTTGGATCGATTGTGCTGAGGGTGTTAAGATTGGAAACAATGTTGGAATTGGTGGATTTTCACTTTTGTTTACTCATGGTGTTTGGTCCAATTTTGTAGATGGTGGTCCCGTTTCTTTCAAACCAATTGAAATAGGAAACAACGTTTGGTTGCCATGGCGTGTTTTTATTCTTCCAGGTGTTAAGATTGGTAATAATGTTATTGTTGGAGCAAATTCTCTAATTAATAAATCTATTGATGATAACTCTTTAACGGCAGGGTCACCTGCTAAGCATATTAGATACCTTGAAGAGACAAATTCTGAAGAAAAGAGAGCACGTTTTATTGAGATTCTTAATGAGTATGCAAAACAGCTCAATTTCGAGCACGACAGCACTAATTGTGTAGTTGAAAACCATCAATTGCATTTTAATGATTATAATCTTTCAATAGACGACTGCTCTGGATTAAAGAGAGGTGATTTATTGGTCTCATTATCAGTTGAAAGTGAAGATCAAATGAAGGAACTGAGAAATAAAGAGATATCCATTTTTGATTACAGTACTTTAACGATCCACTTGAATAAACCTCATAAATTCACCAAAGAGTTTGTTCCTTTTTTGCGAAAATTTGGGGTGAGATTATACGAGAACAAATAATATACGATACCTATGCCTTTAATTCTTAGAGTAGATGTAGACAAGCCTTATGGTCGATCAAATATGCTCCAGAAAGTTTTAAGTAAGACTCGTGAGGATCTTTGGTTTCCGGCAATAAATATGATTGGGTACTTGTCTACATCAGAAGCGCTGCTTGATTATTGTAATCAGAATGATATCCGAGGGATCTTTTATTTTAGAAATTGTACTTCCCCAAATTCAAAAATTAAAGGGTTGATGGCGAAAGGAAACCATGCCTTTGGTTTTCATGCAGAGAACACAAGAACAACAGAAACATTTCAAAGTGAACTAAGTAGTATGAAGAAAAGTGTTCCTAATGGAATGCTTCATTCGTTTACAAAGCATGGATCTGGGAAATTAAAACTTGGGAAAAACCATTATCCTCCTTATGAACCTGAAAAATATAAAGAGTGGGTTCAAACAATGGGAGTCCCATTTTATTTTGGCAATGAGGTAGTTGAGGAGATGGATGATTTTAGCCCCGTTGATGGTTTTTACCCAAAAATGTTCTGGCTCAAGAAAGAATATAGAATAGAATCTTTTGCCACAATCGAAGATGTGATTTCTGCAGCAAAAACTGAAACAGTACCTATTATCATTCACCCTGCGAATTTTGTAGCAGACACCTTTGTGAATAGTGAGTTAAAACGTCTAGTTGATTTATCCAAGGAAAACAACATTGATTGGATAACTGAGATGAGCTAAATGTTCTAGTCAAAAGCAAACTAAATTCAACATCCGTTTTACAAATTTTAAAGCATCTGATCATTACAGACAATAATTACTTTAGTTTTGCAGACGAAGGTATACTTGGATAAATGAATCAACGAAAGAAAATTATTACGATTGTAGGTGCACGACCACAAATTATTAAGTCATCTGCAATAAGTAGAGCAGTTCAAAATGTATTCTCAGAGCAACTGGAGGAAATAATTGTTCACACTGGGCAGCATTATGATGAGAACATGTCAAAAGTTTTCTTCGAAGAGATGAATATCCCAACTCCACACTATAACTTACAAGTTGGAAGTGGGTCTCATGGTCAGCAAACTGCTCGAATGCTGGAAGGACTAGAAACTATTTTTCTAGATGAAAAACCTGACGGAGTTGTTGTCTACGGCGATACTAATTCAACGATTGCTGGAGCGTTAGCAGCTGCGAAGATTTATATTCCTGTAATTCATATTGAAGCTGGATTAAGAAGTTTCAACAAAGCGATGCCTGAAGAATTGAATCGTATTTCATGTGATCATATGTCTACGTTATTGTTCACCCCCACAGAAACCGGATTAACGAATCTGTCGAACGAAGGCTTTAAATTAGATCATTCGCCAAAAGCAACGATCGATTCTCCCAATGTCTATCATTGTGGAGATATTATGTACGACAACAGTTTGCATTTTTCAAAAGTTGCAGATCAATTCTCGTCAATTCTTGAAAAAGAAGGATTAAAAGTGAATGAGTTTGTTCTCATGACTGTCCACAGAGATACCAACACTGATATCGCTGAAAACCTAGAAGCAATCTTTAGTGCCGTTGATGAATTGTCAAAAGAGCACAATATGACCTTTGTTCTTCCTTTGCACCCTCGAACGAAAAGTAAATTGGAATCTCAATTATCAGAAAGTTTGTACCAACAAGTGATGCATTCTGAATTGATCAAAATAATTGATCCAGTAGGGTTCATGGATATTATCGTATTGGAAAAGAACGCATGCATGGTTGTTTCTGATAGTGGAGGCTTGCAGAAAGAGTCTTTTTTCTTTGAAAAGCCATGTGTAATCTTGCGTGAACAAACTGAATGGATAGAGATTGTTGAGAATGGAAATGCTATTCTTACTGGAGCAAATCACGACAAAATAATTGATGCGTTTAACACCTTATTTCAACGAGAAAACTTCACTTATCCTAGTTTTTATGGTGATGGGAAAGCTGCAGAATTTATTTGCGGTAAAATAGTTGACGAAATTTAATAGATGACTCATATTTATGTTGATCAGATATCGCCCCGAATCAAATATACGTTTGAATTCATTTTTGGATCGCGTGGATTGACATATACGCTGACGGATGATACATCAGCTCAAGTGGACTTGTCTTACTCACAGAATAGTATTGATTTTCCTTCTGCGCTTCCAATGGCAGCTTTTATGTTGAATGGAAAAGTGGAGCAAATAGCCCCTGAAGTATCAAAATACTCAGTTGATTTAGAGTGTTTTTCCTTTAATTCAATCGTTGATCCGATCGCTTCGATTTTTTATTTACTCTCGCGCTACGAAGAATATATTTGTCAGGAAACAGATGAATATGGACGATTTCCATTAAAAGAATCAAGCGCACCTAAGAACTGGCTCATGAAGTCGATGTGTGATCGGTGGGCGGAAGAAATACTATCCTTGGCTGGAGTAAATGGAATTCCTCAGGGAAGAAAGGTGAAAATCATTCCATCATTTGATATTGATAATACCTACGCTTACAAGCTTAAGTCGGGTAAACGAAAATGGATGTCAATTTTCAAGGACCTTCTTAAGTTCAATTTTAACCGTATTCAAGAAAGAAGAGCTGTACTAAAGGGAGGTGAAAATGACCCTTACGATACCTTTTCGAAGATTAGATCTGTTCATAAACGATTTCCAGAGACAAAAGTGTTTTGGTTGATTGGGAAATGGGGTAAAAAGGACAGGAATATTTCAATTCAGAACGCGGAACACCGGAAGTTGATTAAATCGTTATCCGATGATGGCATTGATATCGGTTTGCATCCAAGTTTTGGGTCTTTTCAAAGAAAAGAAACGATTACTCAGGAGAAGAAGGAACTCGAATCTGTTTGTGGAAAAGAAATTGCATTGTCGCGACAGCATTTTTTACGTTTTCAAGTGTCAACAACCTTATCAGATCTAAATTCAATAGGATTCACTGATGAGTATTCAATGGGATTCGCCGAGCACCCTGGATTTAGATCAGGTACAGCCAGACCACATCAATGGTTCGATTTACGCACGAACAAAACAACCGAATTAATTATTCATCCTTTTGCATACATGGACGGAACATTGCGTGAGTATATGCAGTTGTCTATCGAAGATAGTAAGAGAATAATTCGTCAATTGTATGACGAGGTAAACCGCTATGGAGGAGATTTCATTTTTATCTGGCACAATGAAACAATTGGTGACTACGGAAATTGGAAAGGTTGGAGCGAAGTCTTGGATTTCACATTATCTTTAGAGGATGAATCGAACTAGTGTCATTACTGGAATTATATTAATCGTTATTGCCATTGTCTTAGGTGCTTTTGGCGCGCATGCCTTGAAAGATAAACTATCTGCTGCCCAATTGAGTTCGTTTGAAGTTGGTGTGAGGTATCAAATGTATCATGGTTTGGCCTTGCTTTCGGTAGGACTTGCAGCTAGTCAATTGAAGTTTTCATTGAAAATATTTAATCGAATGATCATTATTGGAACGATCGCTTTTTGTCTTTCAATATATTTACTCGCAATGAAAGACTTGATGGGAGTTAAGCTGTCATTTTTGGGCCCAGTAACACCAATTGGAGGGGTTTTTCTAATCATTTCATGGATCATTTTGCTGCTTAAATTTATTCGTTCAAATCCTAAGCAGGCAGTATGAAAATAACAATGCTCGGTACGGGAACCTCACAAGGTGTACCTGTAATAGCGTGTGATTGCAAGGTCTGTACTTCAACGGATGAACGCGATAGTCGTTTGCGTTGTTCCGTACTTATTTCAATTGGAGAGGAGAATTACTGCATTGATAGCGGCCCCGATTTCCGTCAACAAATGCTTCGAGAACAAGTAAAAACGCTTTCCGGAATCATATTTACGCACGAACACAAGGATCATGTTGCTGGTCTGGATGATGTTCGAGCATTTAATTTCCGTGAGAAAAAGGACATGGACATTTATTGTTCTACTTCTGTGGAGACAGCGTTAAGAAGAGAGTTTCATTATGCTTTTGCAGAAGATAAGTATCCTGGGGTTCCAAGTTTGAACATTATTCCAATTGATACGAGTCCATTTAAGCTCACAAATGGAGTAGAGATTATTCCTATTGAGGTGTTCCATTACGAGATGCCTGTACTTGGTTTTCGAATTGGTGATTTCACATACATAACTGACGCTAAAACAGTCTCTGAAGAGGAGAAGGCTAAAATTTATGGAAGTGAAATTCTTGTTGTGAATGCCTTAAGAAAAGAAGAGCATATTTCACATTTCAATCTGGAAGAAGCACTTGCATTTATTGCTGAGGTCAATCCTAAAAAAGCCTATTTAACACATATATCGCACTTATTTGGAACGCACGAAGAAATTTTGTCGATGCTTCCTCCAAATGTTTATCCAGCATACGATGGTCTAACATTCGATCTTAAATCTTAGTACCACGTCCGCATATTATTCTAAATTTGTACACCTAAAGTTTTAGACATGGCAAACAATTTATTGAAAGGAAAAAGAGGAATTATCTTTGGAGCACTTAATGAGCAGTCAATTGCTTGGAAAGTAGCACAACGAGCTCACGAAGAAGGAGCAACCTTTGTTTTGACAAATGCACCAATCGCAATGCGAATGGGAGAAATCAATGAACTCGCGAAGCAAACAGGAAGCGAAGTTATTCCTGCAGATGCTACAAGCGTTGAAGATTTAGAAAATTTAATTTCAAAGTCGATGGAGATTTTGGGAGGAAAATTGGATTTTATTCTTCACTCAATTGGAATGTCTGTGAATGTCCGTAAAGGAAGACATTATACCAATGAAAATTACGATTGGACGATGAAAGGATTAGATGTTTCGGCACTTTCTTTTCACAAAGTGATGCAGATATCGAAAAAAATGGATGCAGTCAATGATTGGGGATCTATTATTGCTCTGACATACATTGCAGCGCAAAAGGTATTCCCTGATTACAACGATATGGCAGATAATAAATCTTATTTGGAGTCAATTGCGCGTAGTTTCGGTTATCATTATGGAGTTGATAATAATGTTCGTGTGAACACAATTTCACAATCTCCAACAATGACAACGGCAGGTTCTGGAGTGAAAGGATTCAATGAATTCATCAATTACGCAGAACAAATGTCTCCTTTGGGGAACGCTTCAGCAATGGCATGTGCTGATTACTGTATGGTAATGTTCTCAGATTTAACGAGATATGTTACAATGCAGAATTTGTACCACGATGGTGGATTCTCAAACACGGGAGTTACACAATCTGTGATCGAGAAATTCGGTAAATAAGTTCTTATAGATAACATTATTGAAAAGCGATCCTATGGGGTCGCTTTTTTTTATGCATGCATAACTTGTTCGTGGATAATCTTTTCTCTAGTTTTGTGACTTTAAATACAACATGAGATCAATCCTAATTACTCTTTGCTTAGTCTTTTTACACCAGTTTTCTATTGGTCAATGCGATACTAATCGTTACGTAAACCCAATTTTCACTTCTGTTTACAAACATTCAAATGTCAAATATGGCGAAGCGCCGGTTTGGAGTATTCCATATTATAATACGGATCTCTTTATGGACATCTATGAGCCAATTGGGGATCTGTTAACGAAGCGACCTCTGATGTTGTGGGTTCATCCAGGTGGTTTTTTATTGGGGGATAAAGAAGCAGATGACATGGTGGCTTTGTGTGATAGCTTTGCTCGAAGAGGTTACGTTACAGCCTCCATCGGATATCGTTTGGGATTCAATCCATTGTCATCGAATTCGGCTGAACGTGCCGTTTATCGTGGAACACAAGATGTCAGAGCAGCAATTCGCTATTTAATGGAATATTCTGATGTGTTTGACATTGATACGAATCATATTTTTCTCGGAGGAAGCAGTGCTGGTGGTGTTGCAACTCTGCATGTCGCATATATTGATCAAGACGAAGTTCCTACTTCAACAGAAGGTGGTGTTTTCGGAAATGATTTGGGTTGTTTGGATTGCACAGGGAATACTTATTCACATGAAATTTCACTTGCAGGAATAGTAAATATGTGGGGAGCAATTGGCGATTCTACGTGGATTGATGCTGATGAAACAATACCTGCATTGTTAATTCATGGAGTGGAGGATGGTGTCGTTCCTTTTGGAGTTGGGCATGCTTTTGGAGTGAGCACCACACCTGTTTCTCACGGGTCACGTTCTGTTCATAACCGATTGGATTCTCTTGGAATTGATCATGGATTTTTACCATTCGTAGGACAAGATCATGAGCCTCATGGAACTTCAAATGGCTATTTTTCTGCACCACCGACTCCATATTGGGATACAATTTTCAATGCTGTAAATGATCATTACTTTGCTCAGCTTAAACCGAATGAAGCAAGTGTTTTTGGAGATGAAATCGTCTGCGATAATGATATGGTTTGGTATTCTGTAGATATTAATCCCAATGAATCAGCTTGTTGGATTGTTGAAAACGGGACCATCATCGAAAATTTAAGAGATTCAGTTCTTGTTGAATGGATACAAGGTACTGGATCTGTTTCTGCTCGAATTAAAAGCACATTAGACGCTGTGTCGGATGAAAGTACAGTGTCAGTAGAAATAAAAGAATTGCCAAATAGCATTTTTACTTACGTAGTCGATGGAGCAATGGTTTCTTTTGATATGTCAAGTCCTGAAATCTCTAATGTCGATTGGAGTTTTGGAGATTACATGTCTGGAAATGGACAAGTGGTCGAACATTTCTTTTCTGAAGAAGGAAGTTACGAAGTTGGTGTTAGTGTAACGGGAACAAATGCGTGCGTCAATCAATCTTCGCAGCTAATTTCAGTGTATGAGGGGGAGATTCGTTTCGGTATTTATCCAAACCCAACGGAGAACGAACTTCATTTAGTCAACGTTCCAAAAGGAGCAAAGGTGATTATCACTGATGCCCTAGGGAAGAAGTTAATGAAGACGAAAGTTTCTGAAACTGAAGTTTTGATAGAGGTAAAGGATTATCGAGCTGGAGTCTACTTCGTAACGGTTGTTTATGCTGGTGATCGTCAAACGAAACGCTTCGTGAAAAAATAGACTTTATCTTTCCAATCTATTTAGGGGAATTGTCCATTTCAAAAACAATCCGTCCTCCATTCATAATATCATCGTGCATTAACGTGGTGCCTTTTATTCTTTTCCCATTTACTGAAACACTCTTGACATAGATGTTTTCTTTGCTTTGGTTATTTGCTAGGATCGTCAACGTTTTTCCGTTATTCAAATGAATAATTGCTTCTTTCACCAAGGGACTTCCCAAGGCATAACTTGGAGAACCCGGTGTTACAGGGTAGAAGCCTAAAGCACTAAAAACATACCACGCACTCATTTGGCCAGCGTCATCATTTCCACATAAACCTTCAACAGTAGGAGCGTACATTGAATTCATTATCATTCGAACACGTTCTTGGGTTTTTTCAGGATGCCCCGTCCAATTGTATAAATAGGGAATATGATGACCCGGTTCATTTCCATGAACATAATTCCCAATAATCCCGTCACGGGTAATGTCCTCATGTTGTGCAATGTATTTTTCGTCAATGTCCATTGTAAACAAAGAATCCAAATGCTGAGTTAAGCGTTCTTTTCCTCCCATCATTTTAACCATTTGATCAACATTCTGTGGAACGTACAATCCATAATTCCATGCATTTCCTTCAATAAATCCTTGTCCATGTGTATCCATTGGGTCAAAGTTTGAACGAAAATTCCCGTCAGATAATCGGGGTCTCATGTAACCACTTTTCGGATCGAAAACGTTTTTATAATATTCTGAACGTTCTGCAAACTCCTTATTAATTTTAGTATCATCAACATGATTAGCCATTTGTGCTATACACCAGTCATTGTAAGCATATTCTAAGGTTATTGATACAGATGAGTGATTTTTGTCGTCGGGAACATATTTGAAATCAATATAATCTCCCAAGCCATCAAAATACCTCACATTGGCTGTGCTGACAGAAGCTCTTAACGCTCGGTCACGGTCAAAATCACCTACGTCTTTGGCCATGGCGTCAGCAATAACAGAGGTCGCATGATAGCCAATCATACACCAGTTTTCGTTGGCATAGTGGCTCCAAATTGGAAGCATACCATGAACACTTTGGTCCTGATGCGCCAACATCGATTTGATCATATCGTTGTTGCGGTCTGGTTGAGTAATATTGAATAATGGGTGCAAGGCTCTATAAGTGTCCCAAAGAGAGAAAACTGTATAGTTTGTGAAGCCATCAGATGTATGAATGTTTTGATCCAATCCCCTGTACTGACCATCTACGTCTTCATATAAGATTGGCGACAAATTCGTGTGGTATAGAGCAGTATAGAAATTTATTTTATCTCCTTCATTGATCGTCGTAACTTCTATTTTAGAAAGTTCATCGTTCCATTTTTTCTTGGTTTCCTCTCTTGTTTTATTGAAGTCCCAGTGAGGAATTTCAGCTTTTAAATTCTTCAAAGCTCCAGCGGAACTTACAGAAGATAGTGCGAATTTTATGTTGATTTTTTCACCTTCCTCAGTGTCAAAGTTGAAATAGGCTCGGATGTCTTTACCTGCCATCTCTGGGAAATTTTCTTCTTGATTAAAACGTCTGTAAAAGCCATCGTATTTTATTTCATCGTATTTCTTATGACCATAACTTTTAAAGGGCTTTGAAAAATGCATGGCAAAAAACACTTTTTTATCTCTTGCCCAGCCTTTTGTTTGTCTGTATCCAGTAATTAATGAATCATTTTCTACCCGAATAAAGGTCCAAACATTTTTATTGTCATGGTGATACACATTGTAAAGCATGTCCAAAATGATATGAGCATCATCCGACTTTGGAAAGGTATATTGGTGAAATCCAACGCGTTCACTGGCCGTAAGTTCAGCCTTTATTTTATAGCTGTCCAAATCAACTTTGTAATAGCCCGGAGAAGCTTCTTCTGTTTTGTGCGAGAAAGTGGAATAAAATCCCTTATTCCCTTCTTTATTTTCAAGTGGTTCTAGTTCCAAGTCTCCCGTTGTTGGCATAACCAGAAAGTCCCCTAAATCAGAATGTCCAGTACCACTCAGGTTTGTATGTGCAAATCCAAGAATTGTCGAATCTTGATATTGATATCCAGCACAGTATTCATACGTTTTACTGTTATAGCTGCCATCTTCCTTAAACATGATTTCAAAATTCGTCTGCGGACTCAACTGTACCATTCCAAATGGGGCCGTAGCTCCTGGAAAGACATGTCCCATCTTACTTGTTCCAATGAATGGATTCACGAATTGCGTATAATCTTTTTCTGTTGATTGGTGGGCTGTCTCGTTCTTCGAAGTTTGTTTGCTACAAGAGATCAGAAGAGCTAAACCTAAGAATATTGCTGTGTTTTTCATGTTTTGTGGAATCGCGTAAACGTGGATGAAATTATATATAATTCAACAACTACTTCTTCTGTAGAGGAAATGATGTCCTTTTATATGCTAAAATGGTCGTTTTTCTTGTCTTTTGTGTTGAGAGAATAGAATAAAATAAGGGTTTAATTTTGCTGAAAAATTGAACCCTTACAAGAAGTTGACTGTTTTTTCGTTTTATAAAGATCAACCAATCCTTTGAAAATGAAAAATCTCCTCATCCTTTTGGTGCTTTCACCTACTATATTGTTTTCTCAAGAACTTCAATTAAAGAATTCACGTAGTGGCATTCTCTCTCTTGGAGTGCGATCCACAGTAAGTGCGTTCAATGGTCATGAAGATGAATCTCCTGGCTTTGGTATAGGTGGTCAATTCCGATTGCAATTTGCAGATCGAGTTAACTCTGATTGGTTTGTTGATTACATCACAAGTGATATTTCGAATGTGGCATCGCGAACAGATTATCACATTGGTTGGAGTGTTTTGTACTATTTGACGAAGGATCCTGCGACTCGTTTGAGGCCTTATTTGTTAGCAGGGCATTGTTTCGATTACACAATATTCCAAGATCATTCAAACGTGTTTTTACGAAAAGAACGCTTTAGTTCTGCTGTTCAGGTTGGGGGAGGAGTGCATTTCAATTTGACTCCAAGATTGGATCTTTCCTTTGTCACGCAGTACATGCTCCACCTTGGAAATGAAATTCACACTGAAGTTTCTAACGGTCACCTTGAATTCCAAGATGAAGAAGGCTCGAGCTTTGAAGGGCACCTTTTGTTTCACTTAAGTATTAACTACAAACTTGCTGATCTATGGTAAATCGAATTCTTTGCGTGATGTTCATTTCAATTGGTCATTACACGTCAGCACAAGATCAATACATTCAACCTGGATTATTAGCTGCTTCGATCACCTATTCTCCATCAGTAATGTTGAATCATGCTGAAAGCAATTTCTATGTGACCGGATTTGCAGAATATTTCTTGGATGAACATTTCAGTTTTCGCAGTGATACATATTTGTTTTTGAATAGTCAGAATGAGAATGCCTTGATTAAGGACGGGGCACGATCTTATTTCGGAATTGCCTATCATTTGAATAAAGGGAATTGGGATGGGAGTATTGGTTTTCAACCTGGACTTACTATAATGAATAGGAAAGACTCTTTTCTTCATCCAAAAATTGAACCTTCAGCTGCGTTAAGGATAGGAACAACGTATTATGTTTGGAAGTATTTTCACTTCTTTGCAAACTTGACGTACACGCGATCAAAATTAGCCGTGTTTGAGCGAGGTTCACTAGCAACAGATGAATTGATCCTTTCTGCGGGATTGGGTTTTCAAATTGCAACAAAAAGGAGCAAAAAATAACCGACGCCAAATGACGCCGGCTATGGAATAGATTTATTTACGTATTACAACAATTTTCCATCATTAAGGAAAATCGTTTTTTCCATGTTGATATAGTCGTTGATAGTAGCTTCAAACTTAATTTTATCGCCTTCCTTTAAAGATTTGGTTTTTTCAATTTCGTCTCCAATGAACATTACGTTGACACCGTATTTGGCATATGGCTTGTCACCTTCTAGGTTAATAAATTTTATCTCAAACCCAGTAACATCGTTTCGTACTATATTAGTCACGTCTTCAATGGTTCCTTCCATTTTGATTGTTTGACCGTCTAAGTCTGTGTTGCCGAAATCTTTCATGCTGTATCCGCTTGTGTATTCGTCATGAAATTCTTTTGGAGAATAAACTTTATTTGGATCAACTTCTCCTCCTCCACAGCTAGTAAGGAAAAGTGTTGAAAAAAGAGCGATAATGATTAAAAATGGTGTTGTTTTCATTGTTTTTTTGTTAGTTATTATCGGCAAATGTAGAGACAGAAAACTTCCTTTTTTGGGGAGATGCGTGAACGTTGAACATTTATGAGTAAACGCCAGCATTCAATGTGTTTTCGCAAATGCACTTAACTAAATACTGCTCAAATGGTCTAGAAACAACTCACGTTTTCGAATGGAAAGAGGTACGGTACTGAGATCGTTCATTATTATTGCTCCTCCTTCGCGTTTATCGAAACGCAAAAAATGAGTCATATTTATCATGTGCGATTTGTGCGATCGGAAGAAGTTGTTATCCAACAATATTGATGCGAATTCTTTTAACGTTTTTGAGACCAGAATTTTCTCACCGTTTGTTAAATAGAATGTTGTGTAGTTCGAACTTGCTTCGCAGCGAATAATATTTTTTATAGTTACAATCTGAATGAATTCGGAAGTACGAAGGACAATTTTCTTCGGTTCTTTTGAGATCATATTTCTCTTTAAAACATTTATCTGTTCGATGAGAAATTTATTTTGAGAAATAGATTGTTGATTGATTCGCTGGAAAGTCTGAATCAGATCTTCAGGAGATACTGGTTTGAGTAAAAAATCGATAGCACTTGCTTTAATAGACTGAAGGGCATACCCAGAGTGTGAAGTTACAATGACAAGGTGAAAATCATGATTTACAATTTGTTGTAATAGTTCGAAACCAGTTCTTTCTTTATCAAGTTCGATGTCGAGCATTAGAATGTCAACGTCTCCATTAGTGAGCAATTCAATTCCTGAGTCAAAGGTGTTTGCAACTTTAACGGATGATACATATTCCTTACAGAAACGAATGAGTAATTTTTTTAATAGCTCACCAAGATCAACTTCATTTTCTATGATTACAATATTATACATGGATTAATTTTTGTGTACAAACTTCAATGAAACGGTAGTTCCTTGATCATTAGATTGCTGATTCAATATATTCAAGCTAATATTTATCTTCTTACTTCTCTTGATGTTTTCGATTCTCTCTTGAGTTATTTGAATAGCATGTGATCGGTGTTCCTTTTTCTTTTGTAAATCTTGCAGGTTAAATCCGGGCCCGCTATCGGTTATTTGCATCAGCAATCCATCTGAATTATTTTTAATTTCGATCAGTATGAAACCTTTTTCTTCAAAAGCTTCAATGCCATGAATTATTGAATTTTCAATATGCGGTTGAAGTAACATCGGTGGAATTTCTATTTCTTCCAAAGAAATAGTAGGGTCAATCTTGATCTCATAATTCAACTTGTCTTTTAATCGCATTTTATGAAGCCAAAGAAAATTGTCCATTAAGTCGATTTCTTGTTGCAGATCAATTGTTTCCTGTCTGGAACTGTCTAGAATGTGTCGCATCAACTTAGAGAATTTTGAAATATAGATGTATCCATCTTCTATTTCGTTCGACAAAATGTAGCTTCCTATTGTTGAAAGTGAATTGAAAATAAAATGTGGATTCATCTGTGTCCGAAGTAAGGTCTGTTCAGCCTTCAACATGTTCATTTCTGCTTTTTCACGTTTACGTTTTAAGTACAAAATTATGAAACCAGCTATTAGGATTAAGAGTAAGCTAATTCCAATGAAGAAGTAGGTTCTCAGTCTTGATAGCCTCTGATTTAGCGTTATTTCTTCTTGTAATTGATCATTGTTTCTGAGAATTTCTTGAGTCTCATACTTAACTTCAATGTCTTTGATTGCTTCGGCTTTCGATTCGCTAAACCTACTGTGCATAACGCTATCGTATAGTGCAATGTAGTGCATACTGGAATCGCTGTTAATTGAAGCGTAGGAAATGGCCAAGTGTTTATAAATGTCATTCGACTTTTTGAATTGTTTGTGCCGATTCATGTGCTTCTCTGCAATGGTCAGATAGTAAATGGCAGAATCCAAATCTCCTTTTTTGACACATTGTATGCCTTTCATAAACCGACTCAATAATATCCCGTAGCTACTTTTAAGCTCTTGGCTATTCCGCAAAATTTTGTTCAAATAATGTTCCGTCGAATCAGTGTTATAAAAGCCGGATTCCTTATCGCTGTATATGTTGGTGAGATTGTAGGCCGCGATTATTATTGATTCTGATCTCTTCAGGGCAGTGTTTATTTTGTAAGCTTGAGTGTGATATTTTATTGTCTTGTCGAAATTTTTAAGCTGATAGTAGCAGTTTCCTAATTGAGAAAAACCATTAGCAATGTAAACTGAGTCACGACGGGTTAAAGTGTCATTATTGGTAGATAGCTTAATTATTTTTCTTGAGTACAGTAGAGCATTTTTGTAATCTCCCATATCGCTGTACGACGCATTAATGATACTCAAAGCAATTCTTTCGTCTCGGTTTAGTTTTCTTAAGACGTCTAATTCTTTAAAGCCATAGTAAATGGAAGAATCATAATTCCCAATAGAGAAGTGAACGGTACTTAGTGAGTGATGACTCATGGCGATGTCGGCGTCAGGAGTTTTTGATGCTAAGTTTAAACTTTTCCAGCCATAGAGTAGAGCTGAATCTAACATTCCCTGCTTTCTGAAAATACTCGCTTTATCTCCGTATCTAAAGGAAAGTCTTTTTGGGGAATTCACTTCATTTTCCAAAAGTTGGATAGAACGATTACACCAATACTGTGCAGAGTCATAGTCCGATAGATAGTGTCTTACAAAGTTGTTCTCAAATTCTTTTTCCTGTTGTGCGAAGTCATTTTGTCCAAATGAGAAGAGGGAACCAAAACATAGAATCAACAGAAATATCGTGCGCATGGATTGAGTTTTTTGTAAAGATCAAACGAAAGTCGATTGCTTGAATAATGGATACTACTGTGTTTAGTAATGACAATGATTAATGTCCAATTTTATTCTAAGTTGGATAATAAAGGACTAATAAGATCGAGTCTAAACCAATCCTTTACTCGCTAATAATGCTTCAAGTGTATTTTCATCAGCGTACAATACATCGCGGGCTTTACTTCCTTTGAACGGACCGATAATTCCCATTGCTTCCAACTGATCAACAATTCGACCAGCTCTATTGTATCCTAATTTTAACTTACGCTGCAACAAACTTGCAGATCCTTGCTGGTGAAGAACAACAATACGCGCAGCATCAGGGAAGAGGGCGTCTAATTCGTTCTTATCCATATCTCCACCTCCAGACTCAGCGCTTTCTCCAACGTATTCGGGTAGTATGAAAGCATCAGAATAACCACGCTGGTCTCCAATGTATGAACAGATGGCATCAACTTCTGGCGTATCAACAAATCCACATTGCAAGCGTACCAAGTCTTGACCTGTACTGATCAACATGTCACCGCGTCCAATCAATTGATCGGCTCCATTTCCATCCAAGATTGTTCTTGAATCGATTTTTGAAAGTACACGGAATGCGATACGAGCAGGGAAGTTGGCTTTAATCATACCGGTAATTACGTTTACCGAAGGACGCTGCGTTGCAACAATTAAGTGAATTCCAATGGCCCGAGCTAATTGAGCAATACGTGCAATTGGGTGTTCAACTTCTTTTCCTGCAGTCATGATCAAATCAGCGAACTCATCAATCAAAACAACAATATATGGCAGGAATTGATGTCCGTTTTCAGGATTCAATTTCCGTGCAATGAATTTGGCATTGTATTCTTTGATATTACGCACTTGCGCTTTTTTCAAGAGCTCATAACGATCATCCATTTCGATACATAGCGAGTTCAGCGTAGCCACAACCTTTGTAACATCCGTAATAATCGCTTCTTCCTCGCCTGGTAATTTTGCTAAGAAATGACGTTCAATTCTATTGAAAAGTGTCAATTCAACCTTTTTTGGATCGATAAGTACGAATTTAACCTGTGCAGGGTGTTTTTTGTAGAGAATAGATACCAGAATCGCATTCAATCCAACTGATTTACCTTGACCAGTTGCTCCAGCGACAAGTAAGTGAGGTAATTTCGTGAGGTCGAATGTATATGTTTCGTTAGTGATCGTTTTTCCCATTACAATAGGCAATTCATAATCACTCTCTTGGAATTTCTTCGAAGCAATAAGAGAATGCATGCTTACCATGTCAGGACTGCTATTTGGAACTTCAATACCAATTGTTCCTTTTCCTGGGATCGGAGCAATAATTCGAATTCCAAGTGCAGCTAAACTTAAGGCAATATCATCTTCCAAATTTTTAATCTTCGAAATTCGAACCCCTGGTGCTGGGACGATTTCGTACAAGGTAACTGTTGGTCCAACCGTTGCCATGATTTTTGAAATCTCAATCTTGTAATTAGATAAAGTCTCAACAATTTTATTCTTATTCGCTTCGAGTTCAGCTTTACTGACAGATGGGCCTTTGCTGACATACTCCTTTAATAAATCGAGGGGAGGGAGTGTATAGCTCGAGAGATCTAATTTTGGATCATATTCACCAAATTCCTCTACCTTTTCATTCACCTCTTCTTTTGAAAGAATATCATCTTGATTTTCTGTAGCAATTTTCACAGAGAAATCGCTGTCTTCTGTAGTCTCCAGTTCTAGCTCCATTTCCATTTCTGGTTCAGGCTCTGGTTCATTGATTGTGAAGTCTGTATTTCCTGTTTCGTCGATTACTTCTGATTCAAATTCGTTTTCTTTAGATTCTGAGAAGTCGACCACACTTGCTACTTCTTCTTCTAGTTTTTGTTCTTCTTTGATTGTGTTGATAACGGCCAAATCTTCGTTCTTCAGAATTTTGTTCTCAATTTCTTGACGTTCCACCTGGGCCTCTTCTTCTTCTTCTTCTGATCGTTTGAACCAGTTGACAATTTTCCCGAGGTTTAAGTTGAATAAAATGAGTGCGAATAGGTATCCAATCGCCAAAATCAGAACAATCGCGCCAAATCTACCAAGTGTTAATTTGAACCAATCATTGATTTGATAACCAAATGTTCCTCCCAAATAATTTACTTGATTTGCGAAGTAACCGAAAAAGATACTCAACCAAACGGTAGATAAAACAGCTGTAGAAAGCGTTTTTCTGATTGGAAGTAATTCGGTGTTTAGTAATAATTTTATCGATAGAATGAAAGTGAAAAAAGGCAGGGCAAAGGAAGAAATCCCGAACCATCGATAAACGAGTAGGTGAGAAGTCCAAGCTCCAAATTTCCCAAGCCAGTTTGAAACAGGAACATCGCTCGCCTCAAACAGGAATTCAAAAAATCCTTTATTAATTAATCGATTCTGATCCTCTTGCCAAGTGAACAGGTAGGAGAAAATAGCTAAGAAGATGAAAAATGAAAAAATCAAAAAACCAACGCCAATACTCGTTTTCACTTTCTTTTTATTGAATCGATCTTTCAACTGCTGAAGAGGAGAACTAGCTGATTTCTTGGGGGCTTTTTTCTTGCGCGTTCCATTCGTCGACTTTGCTTTCGTTTTTTTCTCCTTCCCTTGAGTTGCGTTATCGTCTTTCGCTATGTATTCGTTGTCTAATGCCATTCTTGGAGCTATATCTTACGAAGATAGGTAGGATTCACGCGCACACGAGGAAGCGTTTCAGTAACTATACACAACGAACTGTTAGTTCTGTGTGAGTTATTCTCCGCCGTTTCCAGCTTTCGAATCAATCATCTTATCCATGAAGTCATCAAAGCTAACTCGTTCAAAGTCAGAAGGTATTCCGAAAAGATCGTGCTTAGGAGTGTATTCGTTGATTTTCACTAATTCATAATCGAATATAGCATCAGGTGTAATCACACTGTATTTAGTAGGAATTCCATTGATTTCTGGATAGGCATTAACCATTTCTGTCGAATACCCCTTCATGTACAAAAACTCAATTGGTTCTCCAAAATCTGGATTTGAAACCACTAATCGATTCATTTTCCTTCCAAGTAATCTCTTTTTACCACATTTCTTCTTGAATACATAATTATCAGCCTCAACTGCTGCAGTGTCTGTCGCTTGTGCTTTCTCTTGCGCTTCCGACTCGTCCATCTGAATGGCAAATTTTCCGAAATCCGTTTCCAGTAAGAGATAGGATTTATCCATATGCATGTGCTTGATGGCAACCTGTTTACCCAAGCTCTTTGTGAAATTCTCGATGCGAACGATCGTGTCATTTGAATAAACAATCATTCGATTGTCTGGGACTAAATCTTTAAGTGATGAATCACGAACACTAATTTTATATTCCAACATTCCAGAGAAAGACTTCGCCTTTTTCGACTGGCTAAAACCAATGATTGGAAGTGCCAAAACGAGTGTAATCAAGAGAATAAAGTTGCGCATAGAATTCGGTTGTTTCTTGTTGAACGGATTTGAAGCGTTAAAGTTACTAAACAGGAATCGTGAAACACCCGTTTATTGTCGATTTTAGCGTGCAAATTATAGTATTTTTGCCGAACAATCGAATCTTATGAAGGAGTTACAATTAATCATTAATTCATCGGAAATTACAGCAGGTACTCGTGGTTCATCTCTCGGGCCAGATGCTGTAATCACTGCGGCACGAAAAAAGGAAAATTATTTCTTCCGAGATCATCCAATAATGAGAATTGAAAATGAGAATCAAATGCTCGATACAGAGGTGAAATACCATTTCGCAAAACGCATTGAAGGATTGGTTCAAGTATTTAGTCGGATTTCAAAAGCAGTAGAACAGACATTGGAAAATGGAAAGTTCCCCTATGTTTTGGCTTCCGATCATGGCTCCGCAGGAGGAACGATTGCTGGTATTAAATCTGCTTATCCGAATAAACGACTTGGCGTGATTTGGATAGATGCACACGGTGATTTACACACTCCATACACGACACCTTCAGGAAATATGCATGGCATGCCTTTGGCAACTGCTCTTGGAGAAGATAATTTAGAATGTCGCTCGAATGATCCTCATGCAGATATCATTAAGAACTGGAACATCTTGAAAAATACAGGAATTGAAGGTCCTAAGTTGAAACCTGAAGATCTTGTGTTTATTGGCGTTCGTGATACGGAAGAACAAGAAGATGCAATTATTGAGAGGTATAGGATTACAAATCACACGGTTGAAACCGTTCGCGCTGAGGGTGTATCAGAAATAGTAAAGAAGTCATTGGACCAATTGTCAGATTGCGATATCATTTATGTCTCTTTCGATGTGGATTCAATGGATCCTGAATTAACTTCCTACGGAACTGGAACACCAGTGGCAAACGGAATAAGTCCTGAAGAGGCGCACGAATTTTTATGTGCATTTGGACAAGAAGAGAAATTAGTATGCATGGAGTTTGTTGAAGTGAACCCATGTTTGGATAATAAACAAAATAGAATGGCTGAAATCACCTTCGACTTGTTCGAGGCAGCAGCCAATTCAATCAAGAAATAATGGAATCAAACATAAAAAAGGCCTTAATCGATAATTCTGAAGCGCTTTTCGGAGTAGTAATCGAGGAATCAACGATTCAATTTCAGAAAACACGAAAAGATGTAAATGGAGATTTGACTCTTGTCACGTTTCCTTTTGTGAAAATATTGCGATGCTCTCCAGTTGAAGCTGGAAATAAGATTGGGGCATTTTTAGCTGATGCGATAGAGGAAATTGATTCGTGCGAAGCGATAAATGGTTTCTTAAACATCGTATTGTCTGATGCGTTTTGGATCGATAAATTAGATGTCGTTTCAAAAAATAAACAATACGGATTTTCTGCTCCAGGTTCTAAACCAACAATAATGGTTGAGTATTCTTCACCGAATACAAATAAACCATTGCACCTTGGCCATCTCCGAAATAACTTTTTAGGTTACTCTGTAGCTGAGATCTTAAAAGCTAATGGACACAAAGTGGTAAAAACACAGATCATTAATGATCGTGGAATCCACATCTGTAAAAGTATGTTGGCTTGGGAGCGTTTTTCTCCAATGGATGAAACTGGGAAACGTGAAACGCCAGAATCGACTGGAATGAAAGGCGATAAACTTGTTGGGAAATACTACGTTATTTTCGATAAGGAAATGAATGCCGAAGCAAAGGAAATTATCCAAGCTTGGAATGAGGATAAGTTTGATGGTTTTGAAACAGAGRTTACAACAGARATCAARCGATTRATWGATTCTAAGTCCGRTAARGACGAAAAAGCAATCGCTGGAATTGATTCAAARATCAARGAAATAGCGAAGAATCAAACTTCACTGATGAACGATGCAAAAGAAATGCTCGTGAAATGGGAGGGAAGAGATCCTCAAACTTATTTGCTTTGGACAACCATGAACAGTTGGGTTTACAAAGGATTTGAGAAGACCTACGAGATGATGGGGGTGGATTTTGATAAACTATATTACGAATCTGATACGTTCTTACTTGGGAAGGAATTGGTAGCAGAAGGACTTTCGTCAGGTATTTTTTACCGAAAAGAAGACGGCTCTGTTTGGATTGATCTTTCTGCTGAAGGCTTGGATGAGAAACTTGTACTTCGTTCTGATGGAACAGCCGTTTACATGACTCAAGATATTGGAACTGCTGTTGACCGTTTCAAAGATTATCCTGATTTAGATGGAATTATCTACACCGTTGGAAATGAACAAGACCACCATTTTAAGGTGCTTTTCCTAATCATTAAAAAACTGGGTTACGCTTGGGCAAAAAATTGTCATCACCTTTCTTATGGAATGGTTGAGTTGCCAAAAGGAATGGGACGAATGAAATCCCGTGAAGGAACCGTAGTCGATGCAGATGATTTAATGGAAGACATTATTGATTCAGCACAAGAAATGACGCAAGAGCGTGGTCACATCGATGGTATGTCAGATGATGAAAAGCGCGGTTTGTTTGAACTAATCGGACTTGGAGGACTCAAATATTATTTATTGAAAG